>JBCCXW010000085.1:0-13862 GCA_039191105.1 Pseudomonadota bacterium | reverse complement strand
TGATCGAGCTCGAACCGACGCTCGAATCTGGCCGCGTGCAAATTCAAGTAAAGCGCAGCGATGGGACCGTTGAAATCGTAGAGGCTTGGCTCGAACCCGAGAAGCGCGATTGGATCTTCGTCGGATTGGCAGAAGCCGAAGGCACCGCGACGCATTTGGAAAAAGGTCCAGAACATGGGGCGGATGTGCTGGATGGCGATGGACGGATTGCCTTCTTCGCGAAGGGCGTTGTGAAAGGCGACTGGCTGCTCACATTGGCCCTCGATACGGCCAAGCGGCGTGGCGGGCAGGATGGCGAGATTTTCGACGAAATCGACCCGAACGCTTATTACACCCTGTACGGAGATCGAACCTGGCAGAACAATAATGCGGAAAGCCGCTACCCGGTTTACGTGAAACTCGAGAAGAAAACCTTCCAAGCGGTGTTTGGGGATTATGAAACGGGCTTTAATGAAACCGATCTCGGACGCTATGCGCGCCGCTTGTCGGGATTGAAGACCGACTATGAAAGCGAGGATGTGTCGATAACGGCTTTCGCGTCGGAAACGCAGCAGAGATTTGTCAAAGATGAGCTGGCCGCAGATGGGACGTCTGGACCGTTTCGTCTGACCGTAGCGCCGCTCGTGCGTTCATCGGAGGTGATTGTGGTCGAGACCCGTGATCGCTTTCGATCGGATCAAATTCTCAACACGCGGTTTCTCAATCGCTATATCGACTATGAGATCGATTACACGACGGGTGAAGTGTTTTTCCGTCAGCCGGTTTCGGCGGCTGATACTGGGCTCAATCCCAATGTGATTGTGATCGATTACGAAACCTCTGAAGCGGGTGAGCGCGGCGTGACGGCCGGACTGCGAACCGAAACGCGGTTTGCTGGCGGCGCTGTGCAGACAGGTGTCACGCTTTTGCATGAGGATGACGGCGCCTCGCAGGGGCGCGAAGGATCAAATCTGATCGCGGCGGATCTGCGCATCGCTGTCGATCAAAGCACGGAACTGCGCGCCGAGTATGCATCAACCGATGCGGATACAGAGGCTGGACAAAGCCATGGAGACGCGATGCTGGTCGAAGCGACCCGGCGCACCGAGAAGACCAATATCACCGGGTACTTTCGCGAAGAGGGTGCGGGCTTTGGGCTTGGCCAACAAGCGTCGTCGACAGCCGCCATTCGGCGCTATGGTGCGCAGCTGAGTTCGGAACTCAATCGCAGACATGGCCGATCCAGCGACGCCCAACAGGTTCGCCGGCTGAATGCGCAGGCATACCAGGAGACCAATCTAAGTGTGAATGCAAGACGCAGTGTTGCGGACATCGTCCTAGAGCAAGACAGCCAATCTTTTGGTGCGAGCCTTGGTCTGCGCGCGGTTGCTGAAGACTTTGAAACGGATGCCGCGCCGCGTCAAAGTGTATTGGCTTTAGCGGGTCTGCGCCGGACCTTTATTGAACGCGGTTTGACCCTCAGTGCGACCGTGGAGCAACCGGTCCAGTCGGGGGGCGACAATGATGATGAGGCGACGCTGTTTCCGGGTCGAACGATTTTAGGACTAGACCAATCGCTCGGGCGTCGGGCCACCGCAAGCCTCCGCCACGAGGTAACCAATGGCAGCAATGCGTCGGGTCAAAACACGATTGCTGGCATCTCATGGACCCCAAGAGGTGGAACGGAGCTGCGGGCGTCTACGGACATGATCACAAACGAGAGCGGCCGCCGACTTGGGGCCACTGTTGGCGTCGATCAAACCTGGCAGATCAATTCCGCTTGGGCGGTCAGTGCAGGGGCCGCGCGGCGCGCCAACGTTAATGGCAATGACGCGCCACTGGCTGTGACACCGGACGCGGCGATTAGCCCGCTCGAAGACGGCGTCCGGAGTGTTTTGACAGGGTCTGAACAATACACATCCGCTTATTTCGGGGTCGGCTACCAAACGGACCGTACGGCGGTTTCCGGGCGCGCAGAGGCGCGCGAAAGCACAACCGGAACCCGCAGAGTTATGACCCTTGGCGGCGCCCGTGAGGTTTCGCAGACACTGTCTTTTTCCGCCGCTGGCAGGCTACAAGACGAGGACTTAGAAGCGCAATCAAACCGCGAACAGGCGGATTTACGCTTGGGGGCGGCTTGGCGCCCGCGCGGTGAAGGCGTGGTCGTATTCAATCGATTGGACCTTGGGCACCTAAATGAGGCAGGCGTCCAAGATCGGGGTAAAATCGTCAATAATCTTGCCGTGAATGCGATGCTTACGCCCCAAACCCAGCTCGCGCTTTATCATGGCGTAAAGCGCGTCGAAATCGACTTTGAAGGCACGCGTCAGACCGGTATCACCCATCTCATCGGCACCGAAATGCGCCATGATATTTCTCCTCAAATCGATCTTGGCATACAAGCGACATGGTCCGCGAGTGATGCCAGTGAAACCGGGACATGGTCGTTTGGTCCAAGTGTTGGATTTAGCCCGCAAAGCAATCTTTGGCTCACTTTGGGTTGGAATGTTTCGGGGTTTGAGGATGATGATTTCGAAGCCGCGCGAAACAAGGCGCAGGGTCCTTACATTAAACTCAGGGCGAAATTTGATCAGTCCAGCATGAAATCCCTCATCGGCAAACTTGGCTTAAACGGCGCCTGAGCGCCGCTTGCGACTGCCTGAAAGAACCGTACCGATAGACGGTCAGAAGAGTCTTCGCTTGACACCCCGGACAGGGGCGCGCACCTGACGCGCCATGACGCGCGTAAAGATCTGTGGACTTAAAGACACCGCTCACATTCGCACCGCCGCTGAGGCCGGCGCGGACTGGGTTGGGTTCGTTTTGTATCCCGATAGCCCGCGCAATGTTTTGGGCGCTGGCGAAGATGCTTTGGAAGAGGTTGCGGGCTTATCCGACTTTGCGCAGGAACTCGGCATCCTTTCTGTGATTTTGCTGGTCGATCCGGATGAGACGTTTTTTGAGGATGTGCTCAACGATATAGAGCCCGACGCGATCCAACTTCATGGCAAAGAAAGTCCGGACCAGGTCCTACGCTGGTGGCGTGATTGCGCTGGTATTTGTGAGTTATGGCGTGCTGTAAGTGTGTCGCATGAAGCAGATTTAGAAACGCTTGACCAATGGCGCGTCGACCGGTTGTTGATTGATGCGAAACCGCCGGCAGGCGCTGTCGCCCCGGGCGGCAATGGCGAAACGATCAATTGGTCTTTATTGGAGGATTTTGAACCCGGCTTGCCTTGGCTTTTAGCGGGTGGGTTGACGCCGGAAAATGTCGAAGCGGCGATCACCCTTACCGGTGCCCCTGCGGTCGATGTGTCCTCTGGTGTTGAAATTGTCCGCGGCGTAAAGGACGAAGCTCGGATCCGCTTGTTTATCGACGCGGCAAAATCGGTCTAGAAAGCGACATTATGGATTTGCGAAACACTTGGGACCAATGGCCTGATGAGAATGGCCGATTTGGGGAATTCGGCGGCCGTTATGTTGCTGAAACCCTGATGCCGCTGATTTTGGATTTGGAGGCCGAATACCGCGCCGCCAAACAAGATCCCGCCTTTGCGGCACAAATGGATGATCTGTGGACCCACTATGTCGGCCGACCGAGCCCGCTTTATTTCGCCGAGCGTCTGACGACCCATTTTGGCGGGGCGAAAATTTATCTTAAGCGCGACGAGCTCAATCATACAGGTGCGCACAAAATCAACAATTGCCTCGGACAAGTTCTGCTGGCCATGCGGATGGGCAAAACCCGTATTATTGCTGAGACGGGCGCCGGTCAGCATGGCGTCGCCACGGCGACGGTATGCGCGCGTTTTGGCCTGAAATGCGTCGTGTTTATGGGGGAAACTGATGTCGAGCGACAGAAGCCCAATGTCTTTCGGATGAAGCTTCTGGGGGCGGAGATCGTTCCTGTATCGTCTGGCACCGGTACCCTTAAAGACGCGATGAACGAAGCGCTTCGTGATTGGGTAACCCATGTCGAAAACACCTTCTATTGCATCGGCACAGCGGCTGGGCCGCACCCCTACCCAGAGCTCGTCCGGGACTTTCAAAGCGTCATCGGCAAAGAAGCGCGCGCGCAGATCTTAGAGCGTGAAGGTCGGCTGCCGGATGCCGTTATGGCCTGCATTGGCGGCGGGTCGAATGCGATTGGGCTATTCCACCCGTTTATCGAGGATGAAAATGTGCGCCTTGTCGGCGTAGAGGCCTCCGGCCACGGCATTGAAACCGGACAGCACGCAGCGGCGCTGAATGGCGGCGCCCCCGGCATCCTGCATGGCAATAAGACTTATCTGCTGCAAACCAATGATGGTCAGATTATTGACGCCCACTCCATCTCAGCCGGTTTGGATTACCCTGGCATTGGCCCTGAGCATAGTTTCTTGCGCGACACTGGCCGCGCTGAGTATTTGACCTGCACAGACGATGAGGCACTCGAGGCGTTCCAATTGTGTACCCGCTTAGAAGGCATCATCCCGGCGCTAGAGCCAAGCCATGCCCTTGCCCGCGTCGGTGATGTCATCGATATACTGGACAAAGACGGCCTACTGATTCTCAACATGTGCGGGCGCGGCGATAAGGATGTGTTTTCTGTGGCTGAGGCCTTGGGAGTGGCGATGTGATGATCAACTTGGGAGATTTGATCAGTTTGACCATTAGTTTGCTGGCTAGCTCACAGGCCGTGCCCTCGACAGAATTCCAATTGGCGAATGGGACGTCTCTCCCGCTTCACGAAAAAGGAATCTTGCAAAACGGTTGCGAGATAGTTGGTCGAAAACTGCCGCCTGATCCGCGGGGAGTGTGCGTCGAGTTTCCCGCGAGCGCACTATCCGATGAATTTGAACCAGTTAATTGGTATAGCCAAATCCTTATCGAGCGCGGCTTTGAGGGGGCATCAGGTGCCGCACACCAATACTGGTTTAATTGGCCAACAGACCCGCAATGCTTCCTTCGGCTTAACGTAACAGGGATACCAAAAGAGCGACTTGAGGGCGGTGATTGGTCTGAAATGAGAGACTACGTGGTCGCGTTTGAATTAGAAACAGATGAAAGATGCGAGGAGAGATGACCGAGCTGACGCTTTACCGCATCACTTGCCCGCGTCAGCGTATTGCGCGCGCGATTGCGGATGAAGCCGTTGAGTCGCGCGCCGCAGCGTGTGCTAATATTGAAGGGCCGATGGCGTCGACCTATCGTTGGAAGGGGGTGGTTGAGCAAGCCTTCGAGTTTATACTTTGGCTAAAGGCGCCTGCGGCGAATTTCGCGAAGATTGAGGCGATCGTATCATCGCACCACCCATATGATGTGCCCGCCATTGTTGCCTTGGACTGTCAGCAAGTGAACGCGCCTTATGCGACTTGGGTCGAAGAGAATACGGACCCGTCATAAATGCCGACCTCCCGCATTGTTTCACGCTTTCAGAAGGTTAAGGCCGAAGGCCGTGCGGCATTGGTCGCATACCTTATGGCGGGCGATCCAGACCTTGAAATGTCTTACCAGGCGCTGTGCGCGGTTCGCGACAATGGCGCTGATGTGATCGAGCTCGGTGCGCCGTTTACGGATCCAATGGCCGACGGTCCCGCCATCCAAAAAGCTGCTCTGAGGGCGCTTGCAAATAAAACAACGCTCACCGACGTGCTCGCGCTCGCCAAGCGCTTTCGCGAAGATGATCAAGATACGCCGCTCATCCTGATGGGATATACAAACCCGGTGCATATGATGGGCTATGAAAATTTTGCCGCTATGGCAGCGGACGCTGGCATAGATGGTACGATTTTGGTCGATCTGCCCCCAGAAGAAGATCATCCGATCCGCGATGCATACGCGGCGCATAATTTGTCCGTGATCCGTCTGGCAACGCCGACGACGAATGAAGCTCGAATGGCGAAAGTTGCCGAAGGGGCGAGTGGATTTTTGTATTATGTGGCCGTCGCCGGCGTCACCGGAGCCAGCTCCGCAGATCCCGAAGATATTCGCGTCGGCGTTGAAATGGCGCAGCGTGTGTCGGGACTGCCGGTCTGTGTTGGCTTCGGGATTAAAACCGGCGAACAAGCCGCCGCAATGGCGGGAATCGCCGATGGGGTTGTTGTCGGATCTGCATTTGTGGAACATGCAAGGCTTGCAAGTGTGGCCAAAGCGCCACAAATGGTGGTAGATGGAATGGGTCAACTGGCACTTGAGTTGAGCACAGCCCTGAAGGGGAAAGCGCTCGCCTAACCAGTTTGAACCGGATAAAGGGATCCGATGCGATGAACTGGCTCACCAATTTCCGCACGCCGGGCTTGAAAGGGTTTCTTTCGGGTAACAAGAAAGACACGCCGGATAATCTCTGGGTGAAGTGTCCAAGCTCCGGTGAATTGGTCTACCGATCTGACTTGGAAGAGAGCTGGTATGTGACCCCTGCGGGTGCGCATTTGCGGATCTCGCCGCGGCGCCGGTTTCGCCTTTTCTTCGATCACGAGCGTTGGGAGCCGATCCCCTTACCGCCCGTGCCACAGGATCCGCTAAAGTTCAAAGACGACAAAACCTATCCGTCCCGTTTGAAAGGCGCAAAATCGAAGCTCGCCAAACGCGATAAAGAAGAAGCGCCCGATACCGGTGCAGTCTCGCCGATCGCGCAAGACGATTGCATGGCCGCAGCATTCGGTAAAGTGAACGGTATTCCCACGGTGATCCTGGTTCAGGACTTTGCATTTATGGGCGGATCGCTCGGCATGGCGGCGGGCGAAGCCTTTATTTCTGCAGCGCAAATGGCCGTGGCGCGGAAAGCGGCCTTTGTCATTTGCACCGCTTCGGGCGGCGCGCGCATGCAAGAAGGCACGCTGTCTCTGATGCAAATGCCGCGCGCAACTCTGGCCATTCAAGAAGTCAAAGATGCCGGGCTGCCTTATATCGTTGTCTTGTGCGATCCGACCTCCGGCGGCGTTTCGGCGTCATATGCGATGCTCGGCGACGTGCATCTGGCTGAACCGGGTGCGATGATCGCATTTTCCGGTCCTCGCGTGATTGAACAAACCATTCGCGAGAAGCTGCCCGAAGGCTTTCAAAGATCTGAATTCCTGCGCGAAAAAGGCGCGGTCGATATCGTCGTTGATCGCCGCGACTTGAAAGCCACGCTGGCGCGCGTCGTTGGTCATTTAATGCCAGAACGCAAAGCCGCTGACAAAGACGTGTCAGCATTGCCGGTCGAAGCACCATCGGCCGACGCACCTGTGCCGTCGACCGACAAGGCCTAAGGGGCGATGACGTCAGCGCTCGAGGCGGCGCTTCAACAGTTTGAAGGCCTCTATCCTGAAACCATTGCACTTTCGCTGGAGCGGATCGAATCGCTCTTAGAGACGCTCGGCCGCCCTCAAGATAAGCTGCCACCAACCATCCATGTGGCTGGAACCAATGGCAAAGGGTCGACCTGCGCTTATTTGCGGGCAATGGCCGAACAGGCTGGCCTGCGCGTCCATGTCTACACGTCCCCTCACTTGGTCCGGTTTAATGAACGCATCCGATTGGCAGGCGATTTGGTTGGCGATGAGGACTTGGTCGAGTGGTTAGATCGCGTGTTCGCGCAGTTGCAGGGCCGGCCGATCACCCGCTTCGAAGCAACGACCGCCACAGCCCTGCTCGCCTTCACCGAAGTGCCAGCAGATCTATTGGTTTTGGAAGTCGGATTGGGCGGTCGTTTTGATGCCACCAATGTTGTCAACGCGCCTGCACTGAGTGTCATTACCCCGGTTGATTTCGACCACAAACAATTTCTCGGATCAGATCTCGCTGGCATTGCCGGAGAAAAAGCTGGGATCATTAAACCGGACATTCCCGTCGTTTCAGCCATTCAGGCGCGGGTTTGCGGGGATGTGATTAAGGCGAAGGCGCAGGATCTCAATGCGCCGTTGACCACCCTCACCATAGAGGACATCGAACGCGTGCCTGAAAACGTTGCGCTGCCCGGCACACACCAACGCTATAATGCCGCCCTTGCCGGCCTTGCCATGCGAACCCTCGACCATCCTCATATCGATGAGACGGCTATTTGGACCGGGGCTCAAGCGGCGGACTGGCCCGCGCGCATGCAGCGTCTGGCGGATGGCCCGGTGACGGCGCTTGCCGGCGGCGCGGAGGTTTGGCTCGATGGGGGGCATAATCCGCACGCGGCCACCGCGATTGCAGAATTGCTGCGCGAAATGGGGGGGCGCACGGTCATGGTGACGGCCATGATGGCCAGCAAGGATCATGGCGGCTTCTTTCACGCGTTCAAGGGCGCGGTCGAAGCGGTCTTTACCATTCCGAATGCGCCGGGCCATGCCGGCGCCGAGCCAGGAGACTTGGCTGAAACGGCGCGCATGTTCTTGCCGCAGACCGAAGCGCATATGTCGCTCGAGGCGGCAATGGGGGCTGCGGCAAAGTCTGGCGCCGATCGGATTCTTATCGGCGGGTCGCTCTATATCGCTGGTGAGGTTTTGGAAAAGAACCTGCAATCGCCAACTTGATCTGGTCGCGCGGTCGCAGCTCAGGCATTTTTGATCGTTAGACCGCCATCGACCGGTATAACGGCGCCGTTGAGATAAGATGCGGCTGGCAAACAACACGATAGCGTCATGTGCGCAACTTCTTCGGGAATGCCATACCGCCGCAAAGGCACCCGGCGCTTGGCAAAAATCACTTTGTGATCATCTGGGATAGATGCGTTTATATTGGTTTCAATCGGACCCGGGCAAATGCAATTGCAGGTAATTCCGTCGCGGCCGAGATCATTTGCCATCGCCCGCGTGAGGCCGATGACCCCATGTTTCGCAGCGACATAAGGGCCATTGCCGGGCGTCGCACCGAGTCCCTCTGTCGAGGCGATATTGACAATCCGCCCGCCCGTCACCGTTTTTGAAAGATACGGCAAAGCCGCCCGGATGAGCCGTTGGTGCGCCGTCAGCATCGCGTTCAGGCTATCATGCCAAATCTCTTCATATTGATCTTCGGACGGATGCGCGAGGCGCGCGAAACCGGCATTGTTGATGAGAATATCAAGCCCGCCAAACGCCTCCACGGTCTCTGCGACGACCGCGCGGATCATCGTGTGATCGGCAACATCAAGGGTCGCAGACTGGGCCTGGTCGTATCCCGCCAGTCGGATCTCTTCCGCGACGGCTTCGGCCCCGCCTTCGTCAATATCCGTGACCATGACATTTGCCCCTTCACGCGCGAACAAATGCGCCGTGGCGCGCCCCATGCCGCTGGCAGCGCCGGTGATCAGTAGCGTTTTACCGCCGATCGACCGATCGAGTTCTTGATAAGGCTTCATCGCGCACCTCCGCTTTGAGGCCACGCTATCGGATCTTACGCACAAAAAAAGCCCCGCCGTCGGGCGAGGCTCTTCAAGTCGATCGATGTGGGTCCGTTATGTATTTTCTCTGATCCACTCGGTAATTTTTTGCTTGGACATGGCGCCCGGATGCGTCGCCGTGACTTTGCCGTCTTTGAAAATCATCAGAGTCGGCAAGCCGCGAATGCCATATTTGGAGGCCGCCATGGGATTGTCATCGACATTGATCTTGGCGACTTTGATATCGCTGCTTAGCTCCTCGGCGACGGCATCAAGGTGTGGAGCCATAGCCTTACACGGGCCACACCATTCCGCCCAAAAGTCAACGACGACCGGCTTATCACCGACCACCGCGTCGTCGAAGGTTTCGTCTGTAATATGCTCAGCGGCCATTTTGACCTCCTTTAGAAACGCTCACGGGATATAACATAGGGACTCTTTGCCAAGGTCAAACCCTGCTTTCAATACGGTTTAGGGATTCTGACATCTCATCTGGATCTAAGACAAACAGGGCAGGCCCGTCGGTATAGAGGAGCGCGCAGTGCACAGGGCGATCTGGATAGAGCGACGCTAGCACGACACGGTAAGCCGCCATTTGAATACGATAAGCGTCGCTAATCGCTGATGCTGAGGTCGGCGCGGGTCGATCCGTTTTGTAATCGATGATCATCACTTTGTCGGGGCCGAGGATCAGCCGGTCGACGCGGCCATTCACGATTTGGCCGTCTGGCAGAGTCCCGACAATGGCGGCTTCACTCCGTCCGCCTGGCGCGAACACGTCGTGAAATGCGGGGTCGCGCAGTGTTTTCATCGTCACGCCAATCATTTCGTTCATCATTTCGGGCGTCAGCTCGGGCTCGGCTGCAAGAAAGGTCTCTGCCGTCTGCGCCCACGTTTCTGGCGGCTTTTCCGGTAGGATTTGAAGCAAGCTATGGATTAAGCGTCCACGCCGCAACGCCGCACTTCGCTTGGGTCCGAACGGCGCCAGTGCCTGGGACCGGTCTTGCGCCAAGCGCGATGGCGCCGCGAGACGCAAGGGCGGATTGGCGGAAGCGACGGTTTGCTTCAGCCATGATGGCGGCTCAGGCGGGCCGCTTCGCGCCGCAGTCTTCGCTGTCGCGCTTTGTCGTGGTTCAGGGCCAAACGACAAGATCGTGTCGGGCGGGTCTTCGGATCCCGCTGTCTCTTGAAGCGCCTGCATCGCGGTCAGGCACCAGCGATACCAAGAAGATTTGGCATATCCTGCTGCGGTGTTGCCGGTCGCGGCGCCCGCGATAATCAATCGATCCGCGGCGCGGGTCAGGGCCACATATAGCAATCGGCGCGACTCACGTTCGGCGGCGCGGTTTGCGGCGTCCCGCAAGAGCCGACTGGCGTGGCCATCCTGCTGTGAGGACGGGCTGTATAATGGAACCCCGTCTGCGGTGAAAAAAACATCATCTGTGACTGTTTTCGTGGCGCCTGTTGTATCCGGCAGGATTACAATTGGCGATTGCAGTCCCTTTGCGCCATGGACCGTCATGACGCGAACGGCGCCTTCCGGTTCGCCCAGTTCTCGTTTGAGAATGGTCTCCCGGCCCTCGATGGTTGCGAGATAGACTTGCAAGCTCTTGGCTTTCGACATGTCAAAAAGGAGTGCGCCAGACAGCAAGGCTTGAACCGGGTCGCGCACGGGCTCCCCCAAGCGCTGGATCAGCTTATCCCATCCACTTACGCCGGTAGGATCACGGTCGGTCAGCGCGCCGAGTAAAAACTCATAAGCGGGTTTATCTCGTTGATCGATAAGGCTCTGACAAAAGTCTCGCGCCGCACCGAAGATGGCAGGGTCGGCGGCCTGGAGCTGCATCCATAGCGAGCATCCGCGGGGGCGGTTATGGGCGAGCGCATACAAATGATGATCATCATTGACCAGCCCGCAAAACGGCCCGCGCAGAATCTCGGCCAAGGTCAGATTGTCTCCAGGCTGCAAGGCAAAGCGGATAAGGTTGAGGCAGTCTTGAACGCCCAAATTGTCCAGCAGGCGAAGGCGGTCGGCCCCAGCGACTGAGATCTGCTCTTGCTTCAGGCTCTCGATGAGGGCCTCGAAGAGATCATTTCGGCTGCGCACGAGGATCAAAATATCCTGTTCTTGGATTGGCACGCGCGCCCAGCTGCGATCGGCCTGTTCGCGCCAAATGGTCTCGCCGCGATCCAGCATGCCGCGGATCGAGCGTGCGATCTTGCGGGCGAGACGGCGGCGCGGCGCATCCGCGGGAACGTGATCGGTTGGCGTCGTCCAAGCGCTGTCTTCGCCCTCGTGGCCGGTCGGCACTTCCAACGGCCAAAGCTCTACACGTCCGGATTGGTTGGCGCGTCGTGGTGCATGTGGGCTCACATTCGCATCTGGCGGCGGCAGCGGATCGGTCGCATCACCGGCCAGCGGGACGCGCGCGCGGACTTCATCAACAAACCGCAACACCTCTGGCGCGGAGCGAAAGGACATCGCCATTTCGGGCAAGTTGGGTGCGCGCCCTTCAGCGTTTGCGATAATCTCGTCTCGCCTCAGAAAGCCTTGGCGCTCCGCTTCGAATTGCTGCTGATCGGCGCCTTGGAAGGAATAAATCGATTGTTTGGAATCTCCGACCACAAAGAGGGTGCGCGGCTCAGCCATCCGGTCGCGACCGAGACCCGATTGAAACTCTTCGACCAGAGCATTGATCAATGCCCATTGCGCCGGACTGGTGTCTTGCGCCTCATCCAATAATAAATGGGAGAGCCCGCCATCCAATTTGTAGAGCACCCATTCCGCGGCGTTCGATTGTGTCAGCAGCACACGCGTACGGGCGATCAAGTCATCAAAGTCCAGGGCGCCGCGACGCCGTTTTTCGTCTTGATACGCATTGATCAGCGGCAACCCAATCTGCATCAAAGCGATGCTGCGTTCCGCCAATGCGGCTGCTTTGAGCGCGGCTTGAACCGCTTTCATCCGGGTGATCTCGGACCCTTCAGGTGCGCCGGAGGCAAGGTTGCGCGAGAACAGATCCACGATCGATTCGCTCGCTTTTGCAGTGTAAGGATTGCTGCGCTCGGGAAAGTCACCGCGGGCCCCCGCAAGCACGCTCATATACGTTTGGTAACGCTCTTTGGAGGACGCCTCCGATGATAAAACCGTACTGAGCGCCGCGAGCAGTTTGGCGTCCGCTTTGCCGGGATTTGTAAGCGCCATCAGATCTTGCCGGGCGCGCTCCAAGACCGCGATGGGCAAGTCGGTGCCCATTGCTGCGTCAAGGATGTCCGTCGGCGCGCGGGGGCCAGCTCCGCTCGCTGCTTGGATCGACGAAATCATATCTTTTTCGGTTTGGATCGTTTGGCGAAATGCAATCAGTGCTTGGCGTTGGTACTTCAACGCGTCGAGCGCGGCTGAGATACCGCGACCACCGGTTGCGTCCGCCAAGATTTTCATCGCGTTTGGATGGCCAATCGCAGCGTGCTCCAAGCGCTTGGCGAGCACAGCCTGCCATATGGCATTCGCCTCGTCTTCTTCGATGGCCACGAAGCCAGGAGAGATCCCGGCCTCGAGCGGAAAGCGTCTCAGGACCCGCGCGCAAAAGGCGTGGATGGTCTCAATCCGAAGGCCGCCAGGGGTTTCCAGTGCGCGGGCGAATAAGCGCCTCGCTTCCTGGAAGTCTTCCTCGGTATAGTCTGCCGGCGCGCGATGTTCGAGATCTGACAGCGACGCTCGCAATGTCTCATCATCGGCGACCGCCCAGGCGCCAAGCCTGTCGTAAAGTCGTGCCATCATTTCGTTCGCCGCGGCTTTCGTATAGGTGATGCATAGAATGGAGTCCGGTTTCGCGCCTGGTCGGCGATCGGGTCGACGCAAGAGGAGGCGGGCGACACGGTCAATGAGCACTTTGGTCTTTCCAGAGCCAGCATTCGCCTCCACCCACGCCGATTGAATCGGGTCGGCGGCGCGCGCTTGCGCATCTTTTGCCGCCGCGAACGCGTCTGTATCCGGCGAATACACGGCCTCAGTCATACGTTTCCAGTCCGGTCCATTCCGCGCGTCTTGCGAGCCGCGAATAATCGCTCTCATGCGCGACGCGCTCGGGCCGCGGCGCACTCAAATAGGGGTGATCCGGAGATGCAAACGCAAGCAAAAGGCGCTCTAGTCCAGCTTCAGCGTCGGCAATGAGGTCGGGTACAGAGCGGGCGTCGATTTTGCTGCGCGGGACAGCTGCCCCAAGCGAACGAACATCGAATTGCGTTCCGAACCGGACATAGGTGAGCGCGTCAACCTGGCGACGCCCAAGCGCCGCATACCCCCCTTCTCGGGCAATCAGCCCCTGCAATGGCATTTGCGGGTTCAGTCCAGCTCGGACCTGTTTTTCCGATGGCGGTCGCCCGGTTTTAAAGTCTAGGATCGCAAGATGGCCATTCGCGCGCCGTTCTAACCGATCGGCTGTGCTGGTGAGTGTGAACGGCGTTCCCCGGACGCTGAACCGGTACTGACCGACAATTTCCGTCATTGGGTCGCTCTCGATTTCAGTCGCCACGCGGTCGCGCCAGGAGAGATATTCTGCGCAAACGTCCCGCC
>JBCCXW010000084.1:0-13933 GCA_039191105.1 Pseudomonadota bacterium | reverse complement strand
CGAAGAGATCGTCTATCTGACGCAGATTAATGATGACCTGCCTGAATACAACCTCCCCCGGGCGGGCAGCCTGATCGACAAGTTGTTCATTCTGGTCATGGGCAATTCCGACATGGGACGCTCAGCGACGTGGATGCAAGACAAGTGTGGTCTCAGGTTTGGACGGGAGATGGAGATCCCTTATACGATGATCGCTAAGGCCTATGGCACTTCTCTCGATCAGCTGCACCGCATTTGCACCTTGATCCATGACAAGGACGTCTTCCTCGAGCTTGACCAATATCCCGACGCCGCCATCAAACGCCCACGCCATTTGGGCATGCTGGTGCCAGGCTGTGCGATTGGAACCCTGTTCCACCCCGAGTTTGACAGCCTGCCCGGCCCCTGGCTCACCGAACCGATGGTTCGCGAGGGCGTCATTTATAAGGGCAAGCGCGTCGGCGTTCTGGCAGATCCGGACGGGACGCTCATCGAAATGGTTGAGGGATAGATATGAAACTCGGAACCCTGAAACACGCGATTGATCACAAACCGGTTGCGGCCGATTTCGCGATTATTGAGACAGATCGCCCAGCCTGCCCGGACGAGGCTGTCCTGGTGCGCGTGGTGCATCTGTCGCTCGATCCTTATGTCGGCTCTCGGCTGCGTGGGCGCCATATGGGCGAACCTGCGCCAGTTCCGATGCAGGGCGCAATTCCGGGCGCGATTGTCGGTCAAGTGGTTGAAAGCCGTGCAGCCAACCTTGTTGAAGGCGACTGGGTTCACGCTATGGAAGGCGGCTGGCAGGAATATCTCGCCCTGCCCGCGAATGAAGTCCGCAAGATCAATCCTGAGATCGCCCCGCTTGCCGCCCATGCCGGCGTGCTCGGGATGCCGGGTCTGACCGCCTGGGCCGGGATCGCGCAACTCGCCAAGGTTGGCCCGGGCGATACGATTCTGGTCGACGCTGCAGCGGGGCCCGTGGGCGGAACAGTTGGCCAAATCGCACGGATCAAGGGTGCGTCACGCGTCGTCGGCATCGCTGGCGGCCCCGAAAAGTGTGCGCTGGTGACGAAGACATACGGATTCGATGCCTGCATTGATTACAAAGCTGATGGCTGGCGCGATCGCTTGGCGGAAGCCCTGCCGAATGGACTATCTGTATTCTTTGAAAATGTTTCCGCCGACATGGCGATGCTGGCGCTTACCCATGCTCAAACCTATGCGCGCGGGGTGCTGTGCGGTCTCGTCGATGCGTACCATACCGAGACCCAAAGCCAGCACCCTCTCAATGCCGGCCTGATCATCGGCAAACGGGCCCAGCTGATGGGTTTGGTCGTCTACGATTTCTATCCTCGCTGGGACGAATATGTCGCCGAAGCAGCGCCCTGGATCGCTAGCGGACAACTCAAATTCGCCGAAGACCGCGCGCACGGTCTGGAAAATGCACCGGCCCTGTTCGAGCGCCTGATGAATGGCAAAAATAAAGGCAAAGCGGTCGTCACAGTGGCTGCGGAGCAGGTATGACTCCACGTCGGACCTATATTGATGGCCGCCACGGCCAGATCCATTTTCGCGTCTCAGAAGCGCGCGAAGCGGCGGGTAAGCCGCCTCTCCTCTGCCTGCACCAAAGTCCCAAAAGCGGGCTGGAATTCGAAACCTTCATGGAGGCGGCCTGTCGCGACCGCAAAGTGATCGCGCCGGACTATCCAGGCTATGGCATGTCGGATGCCGCCCCCTCCGAAGAGGCCACCACCATTCCAATGTATGCCGAAGAAATGTGGCGCGTCGTCGATGCACTCGGGCTCGAAACAGTGGATCTTTTCGGCAACCATACAGGCGCCAAGGTCGCGGCCGAAATGGCTATGCAGCGCGGCAATAACGTGCATGCGATTGCGATGATTTCCGCAGCCATCCTGACCGATGAAGAACGCGAAATGTTCAAGGATATGTTCACGCCAATCCCGCTTGATGAGGAGCATTCACGCTTCCGCATCAGCTGGGCGCGGATCGTTGAAAGACGTGGCCCGGGTCAGACGCTGGAAATGCTCGATCGGTCTATGTTCATGAATATGATGGGCGGCGAGGCTTATGAGTGGGGTCATGTGGCTGCCTTTGCCTGGGGCAAGCCGTTTGATACCGCTCTGACCACCCTGCCGCACCGGCTCACGCTGTTAAATCCGACCGATGACCTGACCGAATGCACCCGCCGCGCGGTCCCGCTTTTGCGCAATGGCGAGGTGATCGAATGCCCGCAATGGGGGTATGGCTTTATGGACGCCTTCCCGAAAGATGTCGCGGACCTAGTGCTCGGAAAACTCGACGCGTCTTAAGCGTGGCCGGCTTCGGCGGTCCCTTCCGCTTTGGCCACCGCATCACCGTGTGACTCCGAACCGTATTTGTATTTGCCGAGAAATAAGAGCGGGATTGTGAACGCGAATAAGAGCAAGGCGGATTTGGTCAGCGTAAAGCTCCAATCCTGACCGGTCAGCAAGCCGGTCTCTAGCCCCATTAGCGACAGCCCGCGACCATCGGCAATATTGGTCATGATGGATGGTCCGAGGCCTGCACCAAGGGCGAAGAATCCATAGATCGCGCCATAGATGGCGGAATAGGATTTCATTCCGAAATATTTCGACACCATATAGGCCATGAAGTCATATTCGACCCCGGCCCCGAAGCCGATCATCAGAATCGCGATCGTCGCTGTGGTCACCGATACGTCGGGCTGCCCTAACAGGTGCAAGGCAATGGCGGGCGAGGCGAGGAATACGAACGCCACCCCGGGGGCCCAGAACCGGTCAATTAGATAACCGCCAATGATCCGCCCGCCGAGCACAGCAAGCCCGGTCAGTGTGGCCAAGCCAACCGCCTCATCCATGCCCATGCCGGTCGTGGTCAACACACGCTCAATGTTCGGAATGACCGCGCCAATCGCATAGGAAATCGGCACAAAACACACCGCCAACAGCCAAAAGCGCCAGGTTTTGAGGGTTTCGCTCAATGTCAGTCCGGGCAGTTCGACGCCCGTTGTGCTTTCGGCCTGAACCGGCGCGGTTTTGATGTTCAATACCATCATCATCACGATCGGCACAAAGACCAGGACGGAGAAGCCGATCGCCATGATATATTCCAGACGCCAGCCATTGGCAGACGTCAGCGGCAGCACTTGTTGCATGACAATCCAGACCAGGCCGACTGTCCCGACCAGCGCGATGGCGAGGATGGGCAGCTTGAGGTCCGACGATTTCGCATCACGCGCCGGCGTGTCATTCAGGTCGCGCAGGCCCAACCAGACGAGCGGCAAGGCAATCACCAGAGGCAAGAGTCCGAGCAGCACATAGGCGGTACGCCAGCCCGAGCCGCCAATGAAATGCCATTCAGGGTTAGAAACAATGAATTGCGCAAAGAACTTGGCCAGGGCACCGAACACGCCGGTTGCGATAAGCGCGATCCCGAGTGCGATCCCCCGATTTCGGTCAAACCAGTTGGCGACAGGCCGCGTGAACGTGATCGGTAGCGTGCCCGCCCCCGCGAAGGCGAGCACCAGCCATAAGACGATATAGAGCGACTTCGACCCGGTATTGAGCGCCAGAGCCATCATGGCGAGGCTAAACGTGACGACGGATACCAGTGCGACGCGCCTTGCCCCAAAACGTTCTGCAAGTATGCCGATAATTGGCGATGCTGCGAATGCGCCGAACGTATAGATCGCAAGAGCATTTAGAATATCGCCAGGCGTCCAGCCCATCGGCCCGAACTCTTGCAGCAGCGGCGGGATCATCACCCCGATCGTGTAGAAAGGTAGCGGCGACAGACCGAGCCCGACACCGACAGCAGCCGCCGCGAGAACAGGCCAACCGCGCTTAAACTCGCCGTCCTGCACCATCTTATCCTCCAAAATCTCCAAATCGCTCTTGGCGAAAATCGTTTCCTGCGGTGTATTGGTATATCTTTTAACGCAGGCGTCGAGGAAAATCTGGTATGCAACTGACACGACGAGGTTTTCTGGCCCTCAGCGGAGCAAGTGTGGTCGCGCAGTGCGCACCGAATGTGCTGCCGCGTCAGGATGCAGACGTGCTCGTCCTTGGGGCGGGATTGGCAGGTCTGCACGCTGCCCGAATGCTCGAAGCAGAAGGTTTCAATGTGCTTGTGCTCGAAGCCAATTCGCAAGTTGGCGGGCGCATGCGCACGCTGGATGGTCTGCCTGGGCGTCCAGAAGCCGGCGGGCAGCAAGTGGGGCAGTCCTATGCCCGTATTCGCGCCACAGCCCTCGGACTCGGGCTCAAGATCGTGACCCCCAATCCTGGAGGGACACGGGATAAAACGATGGTCATAGATGGGCGCGTTTTTGATGCGCGGGATTGGGCGGCGGCACCGAATAATCCCTTCCCTGAAGCCTTTAAGCGCGCGACGCCGGACACGGCCTTGTTTATGGCAGCCGCCCGCGAGAACCCCTTGGTCGATCAATATGCCTGGCGCGAGGTTGGAGGTGAGTTCGACGTTACAGCCGAGGCGTTCCTGACAAACAAAGGCTTTACGCCTGATGCGCTGCAGCTTTGCGACATCGCGTTGAACGCCAATGCTTTGAGCTCTTATTCGATGCTCAATCTTTGGCGAAGCCTGACACTGTTCGCGATGGACTCCGCCTCGGGTCCGTCAGAAGAAGTGGAAGGCGGGTCGCAGCGCTTGCCGGAAGCAATGGCGGCCAGCTTAAGCGAAGGGACCGTGCGATTGCGGACCGCAGTCTCTGCGATTTCGGCAGATGCAAATGGCGTCGAAGTCAGAGCCGGCGATCAAACCCTGCGGGCGCCATTTTGCGTCAACACATTACCCTTCCCTGTCCTCCGCAAACTGGCGTTCGAAGAGGCGGGCGAGGCCTCACCATTGCAGCCGATCATTGAAGCCATGCCGTACACGCAGATCCAGCAAGTGCATCTTGAGCTGGAGCGTGGCCCGCGCGATGAATTACCTATCATGATGTGGACTGACACACCGATCGAACGGGTGTTCCCAGTCCGCAACGAGTCCGGCGAACCCGTTTCGCTCACCTGCTGGATCAATGGTACAGGCGTGCGCCGCTCGACGACTGATGACGACTGGAAAACCCTTGCTGAACAGACCTTGCTGGAAACACGCGGCATTCAAGCGAAAGCCCATGCGGTTATACGTTGGGACGAAGATCAGGCGCTCAGTGGTGGCGCCTATATGCATTGGGCCCCCGGCCAAATCCAAACCTGGGCGGAGCGCATCACCCAACCGGCCGGGCGCCTGCATTTTGCTGGCGAGCACACATCCTATCTCCATACCGGCATGGAAGGGGCTATGGAATCGGGCGAACGCGCGGCTTATGCGATCATCGAAGCGGCAGCGACACTGACAGGGTAAAAAGGAATGGCTTCAAAATCGATCAGCTCAATTTAAGGGATGAGATAGTCCGGCTTTGCCGGTTCTATTCTCATGAGCACTGCCGTTGGTGGCTTCGGCGATCGTATCATGCGGGGCGTAGCGCGCCGCTCTCGTAAGCGCAGCGGAAAATCTTAAGCGCAATCCGATCCTTGAAGTCATCGAGACTTTCGCGATGGAGTATCTCAAGACCATCACCGAGCTTCTGATTTAGACCGCTATTGATCATCTCGTTCAGGGGCGTGCGTGCAACTCGCTTGTAGCCAGCGCAAATTGAGACCGATACGGTCCGCATCTCCTTCATTCCAGGCATATGAGACGGCGCGGTCATTGTCGCCTTCCAGCACATAAAGCGTCAGTGACGGGCGATTGGTTCCATATGGCCAATCAACATTTCGCAGGCGCAGGCGAATGCGCCGCGGCGGCTCTTCATCGGTGATCAATTCGGCCTCGCCGCCCTGATCGTGCAACGTCACACCGCGCCGGAAATCCCAATCTCGCATGCCCTCACCGGAATCGCCATGCGTTGCCCCGCGCAGAACGGCCGCCCAGCATTCAAACGGACGCGCGCGGCGCAGGCGCGCCTCACTGACATTTTCTCCTCGGCGCGCGGTGACCCAGAACTCGTCGGCTGACTTTGCGAGCGTGACTTCAAGCGGCCCACCCTCTCCAGGCCTTGGAAACACCTGCGCGCAACCCGCCCCGTCTGCTGTGCCGAGAAACTGCGCCGCCTCACGCTGCCAGAGAATAGAGCAGTCAAACGGGTCCGCTTGTGGCAGTGCCATGGTCTGAAGAATTTTATTGCTCGCAGCATCAGCGACCAATGTGTGGATCAACTCGACCGGATCATTGCCATCAACCGTGCGGGTGGCTTTGAACACGGCGGTTAAAGTGTCGGTTGGCTTCTCCAAAAGCTCAATCTGAATATGTTGGCGGGGGGCAATCCCAGCGGGCTCCAACCCGGCTTGCTCGGCGAAAAAGACATGACGATCGCTATCCCAATGCCCGGCGAATTCGGAAACAAAGTCGGCAAAGTCTTTTTCGAGCCATGCCGGCACTGCCTCCGGTTCAGGCGATCTTTCTTGCGCCGTCGCACAGGCCAAACTGAGGCAGAGCGAAGCAAAAGCAATGAGCATAGGTTTGAGCACGGACTGGACCCTCATCAAAGCAAATGAGAGCGGGCCATCTGACCCGCCCTGAGCAATTTACGTATTCCGATCATGCACTAGAAGTTGGCTTTGAGCTCAACGCCATATTGTGCGCCACGACGCAGCGAACCGAAGAACGCCCGCGGTGCGCTTATCGATGCGCCGGTCGGTGCTGTATTAAAGTTCGCGAAGATATACGGCGTTTGCAGCCAACGCGTAACATTGGTCACCGAATCTTCATCCGTCAGGTTCTGGCCAAACAGGCTGAGCGCCCAATTATCGCTTTCGAACCCAAGCCGCGCCCCAAGCAAGGTCGCGTCCCCGGTCTCGGCCCGGTTATGGACCTGCGCAAACTTAGAGCTCTCATAGCTAATGTCGGCCGACGCGAAGAAGTCGATGCCGGTGAACACCTCCGCTTGGTCAAACCGCAGGAACGCACTCGCTTGATGTTCAGAGGTCAGCGGGAACTGACGTCCTTCAATCGAACAACTGGCCGGACCAGATCCTGCGAAATCTGCTGTGAAGTCAGTCCCCGTCTGACCCGCTTGATCGGTGAGTAAGCCGCCGCCAGAGGTCAAGATCCATTCATCTGGATCGCACCCATCGGTGAACTCACTATCGGTCCAAGCATAGGTCGCGGCGCCTGACCAATTGTCGTTAAACGCGCCGGAAACATCAAACTCAAGACCGAGAATTTCACCAGAGCCTTGGTTTGTGGCGATTGAGTTTAGAGCTCCGGACGGCGTCGCCAGTGCGGTGGTCAGCTGAACATTGGTCGCGTCAGTGAAGAACCCGGCCGCGGTGAAGTTGAAACCCGTATCGCCGAGCGGGGTTTTGATCCCGACTTCGAAATTATCTGACTCTTCTTGATCATAGGTCGGGAAGCCGACTTCCGCGCCATCATCACCATTCAAGCCGCCTGGCTTCACCCCTTGGGCAAAAATACCGTATAGCGTGCCGCCATTTTCGAGCGCATAATCGACGGTGATGCGCGGCGTGAAGGCATCAAACTCAACGGACGGATCAGGAGCGGTCGAGTCGGTTTTGGTTTCTTCTGCATAGCGCCCTTCCAAAGTCACGGTCAGCCGATCGGAGAAATCATACTCGACCAAACCAAAGATCGCTTGGTTTTCAATCGTCCGCGTGCCGACGGGCGTATCGCTGCCATCCAGGTCAGCAAAGGTAATGTCGCTGTCGAGGATGTCCTGGTCGAAATAATACAGACCACCCGCCCAACGGAATGCCCGATCCGTGGGTGAGGTCAGTTTCAGCTCGAAACTATAGTCTTCGACATCATCCCGTGTGGTATTGGCAAAGAAAGCCTCTGGGTTGAGGAAGAGTGGCGCGACGAACCAGTTCACTGAAGAATGGTCACTGTCAAAGCCCTGCTTTTCGACCTCATCCCGGTAGCCCGCTAAGAAGCGCAGATTATAGCCGCCGTTAAATTCATAGTCCGTGATCAAAGACACAATCGTTTGCTCGCGCTCGATCCCATCGAACGCGGTTCCGTCCGCCAGGCTATAAATCGGCGTAATGAAGCTCGACCCTTCAGGAATGCCAGGGATGAGATTGGCCGCGCCATCCGCGTCTGGACCGGTATTCAGAGCCACCTGTCCCGGAGACACGACCCCGCAATAATACTGGTTTGTATTGCTGCTAATCGGCACGAATGGTGTGGCCGATCCTGGAGGGAAAGATGTGCTCGCGAGCGAGCGATATCCCGGCTCACAATTATTCTCAGTCGCTGGCTGCAAGAACAGAGCAAGCGGGCCATCATCGTCTTCATTATAGTTGACGCGCAGGCGCGCATTGAACGCACTGGTCGGCGCCCAATCCAAGACGCCAGAAATACTGATCGTCTCTTCCTGGCCAACCAATTCATTGGTCACGGAGTTGCGGAACTCGCCACCATATTGATAGCTGCGCAGGTTGACTCGCCCAGCCAGCGTGTCGGTGAGCGGACCCCCGAGCGAAAGCGAGACTTCTTCGGTGTCATTATTGCCGAGGCGCACACGACCATTTGCTTCAAATTGGTCGGGGCCGCCTTTGGTGATGAAGTTGATCGCACCCGCGTAGGTGTTCCGGCCGTAAAGCGCCGATTGCGGGCCTTTGATCACCTCAACGCGCGACAGCTCGTTCGGGTCCAAGTTCTGGATGGATCCGGCATAATATACGCCATCAACGAAGTAAGCTGTGCCGGACTCAACGCCGAACTGAACCCCTGCCAAAACATTGGACTGGCCCCGAATCACTGGACGTTCAGTCGAGCGGCCAAAAGCTTTTGAGAAAGAAAGACCTGGTGTGAAGCGCGCGACATCGTCGATGCTTTGCAGCTGCAAATTCTCAATCGCTTCCTCGCCGAATGCGCTCACCGCGATGGGCGCATCAATGAGCGTCTCTTCTTTTTTACGTGCGGTGATGGTGATGACATCCTGTCTGGCTTCGGCGTCCTCGTTATCGTCTTGGGCGAGCGCCGGGGCGCCATACACCGACAGCGCGAAGGCCGCGGCACCGAACATCAAAAATCTCTTGTGTGTTTTAGACATTAAAGTCTCCCCCGCTGTGTCGCCGTGTTTCCTTGTCACGTGCAACGATTTGGTACCGAATGCCGTCGTGTTTCCTCGTCACGCAAAGCAAATGATATATCTTTTGTCGCATGTTTTTAGGAGAAGGCAAGTGCCATATCTAAAAGGCTGGACAAGTACCGCAGAAACCGTGTCAAAATCGGCACACTGAAAAGGAGACTTCCTCATGCCTGATGGCATTACCTCAAACGAGCTGAAGAAAATCATGCCGCTTCTGGCGCGCCATGAAGGTGTCTGGGAAGGCGTTTACCGATTCTATGACGTGACCGGAAAACTGATCGACGAACACGAGTCGCGACTGGTCTGTCGCTTCCCAGAGGCCGGACACCCCTATCATCAAACCAATTATTACCGTTGGGCAGATGGCAAGCGAGAGACGCGCGATTTCCCCGCCATGGTCGAGAATGGCCGCCTGAAATGGGACAATGAATTCATCAATGGCTGGGCTTGCGATGTCGCGCTGGACGATTTCAATCGCACCACCATGCTCAATTGGACTCGCACTGGCGAGCCGGACCTGTACCTCTATGAAATGATCCAGCTCTCGGATGACGGACAGTCTCGCGCCCGGGTCTGGCAATGGTTCAAGGCGGACCGGCTGTTCCAGCGAACCCTGGTCGACGAGACGTTCGTCACCCGTGATTGGCCGTCTTATGAAGGCAAGGACTACTGATACTGATCCGCACCTAGATAAAAAAGCCGGGATATTCCCGGCCTTTTAAAGTCTTGAGGAGCGCTCTGACTAATCAGAGCTCCGATCAGGCGCCATGATTGATCCGTCCACAACCCCCTTATAATATTTCCAGCTGGTCATGTTTGGACGCGGATCACCAGACGGTGGGGCGCTCGCATATTCAGGGTAATGCATCGCGATTTCTGCTTTCATCGTCTCCGAGAGCTGGTCAAAATTCTCTAGCTTGTAGCCCGCTGTGTGCATGTAGAGCATGCCCTCACGGCCGTTCATGTCCATCCATGGCAACCAATCGGCCATCCGGCTCCAACCGACCGTGACCTTCGCTGAGTCCACACTCGGGTCGAACAGGTCATCGGTACGGCCAAAGAAGTTGAACAATTCCGTTGCGTGATAGGTGCCGCCGACCTCTTTCTGGAAGTCGCCGCCGAGCGGGTTTGGGTACCAAAGCGGAATGGTACTGCGCATCCACCAGGTGCCGTCTTCGCCCACTTCGCCCGACCATTGCAGGGGTGACCCATCGCGGCCGGTCTCATACATTTTGAAATTCACCGGATCATTGGCGACATGCAGGACGTCGACTGTATTACCGGTCCAGGGGTTTTCCCAAGTCGACAAAACCTCGCCCGTTTCGGGATCCTTATAAAGCAAGATTTCGCGCGATACGAGGTGAAGTCCGGTCCCCAACTCATCATCCTGGATGGTCGAGCAGGCGCGAATGTTCATGCCCTCAACATTAAAGATGTGGCGATCACGTTCCCCCATTTTTCGAGATAAGGCCATGCCATGCCACCAATAGACTTCAGGCTGGTCATCGACTGTTGAACACATGACTTTGCGCATTATGGCGAGCGCGTCTTCTGCAACAGTTGGGTCAAGCTGCGCGCCTTCCTGGGCCTGGCTGATCGTGGCGCAAGCCGTCAAAGCTGCAATTGATCCAGCCATCGCCGCAACTTTCGAAATGAGTTTCATGGGGTCCACCTCAAAATGATATATCATTTAAACTGGCACGGTTAATTGCGGTCGCCAAGCCCCAATTCTTGTGTGGCGCGAATTTTTCTCAAACTTCCCACCAGAGCCATGGCCAGGCCAGCGCCGATCCAGGGCCCGATCGTCTTCCAAATCGCGCCTGGCCCCGAACCGATCCAGCCGAGTTCATAGGCGACCGCCAATCCAAAACCGGAGACCATGCCCGTCAAAACCACGGAGCCCGACGGCGCAAAGCCAAGGGTTCTGGCGACAACAAGCGGTCCGAAGGCCGCTCCGAGCGCCACCCAGGCAAACAGAATGCGGTCAAAAATCGAGGTGGGCGCTAGGAATGTCAGGCCCATCGCAGCCAAGCAGACCGCGATAATTGCAAGGCGGGAGACTAAGACAGGCCGATTTCCAAGCGCTCGTCCCAGCCCTAGATCATGCGACAGCGCCCCGCCTGCGACCAGAAGCTGGCTATCCACCGTCGACATAATCGCTGACAGGGTCGCGGCAGCGACAACGCCAGCCAGAATGCCAGGCAGCAAGTCTTGCGCGAGCTGAAAAAACACACTCTCTGCCGCCGCGTTGCCACCAAGAATCGCCCGGGCGGACAATCCGAGGACGGCCATACCGGCGAACACCAGCGCCGCCCAACTCATCGCGACCACCGCGCCTTTGACGCGCGCTGAAGGGTCTTTGGTCGCCATGATCCAGGCGATCAGATGCGGTTGACCGAGGGCGCCGAAACCCGTCGCGGACAACCCCAACATAAACCCCACTGCGGCAAATCCGGCGCGATCGCCAAACGGGGCTGAGTACGTATCGGGCGCTTCGGCCAAGGCTATTTGCAAACCACTGAACCCGCCAGCCTCCATGAAGGCCAACGCCGGCAACAACACTGCGACAAAGGCCATTAACAGCCCTTGCAGAGTGTCGGTCAGCGAGACAGCGAGGAACCCTCCAAGAAAAACGTAAGCGAGAATGACCAAGGCGCCGATGATCACACCCGGCGCAAATCCGGTCGCGAACAGGTCATCAATTGCGATCCCGGCGCCCTGGAATTGTCCGGCGACATAGAATGAGAAACAGATCGCAATCAGAATGGAAGCGACGATGCGAATGATCTTCGCACTGCCCTGCTCCGCATGCTCAACCAAAAACTCTGTGAGGGTCAGCTGGTTTCGTTCTCGGCTGGCCGTCTGAAGCACCCCGCCGGCCCAAAGCCACACAGCCGCATAGCCTGCGATAATGCCCGGTACCATCCACAATGCGGAAGGTCCGGCAACATAGACGAAGCCGGAGAAACCAAGCAGCACCCAGGCGCTGGAGCTCGAAGCGGCGTAAGCAATCCCGGCCACCCAAGGCCCCAGGCTGCGCCCCCCTAGTAAAAAGTCCTCTTGTGACTTTGCCCGTTGCGCCGCCCAAAAACCGATCCCGAACAGCACTATGGAATATGCGAGCAACGTGATCAGCGCAGGCAGATTTTGCAAATACCCCTCCGAAATTTCTATTCGGCTGCGACGGTAACGGCCGCGCCTTTATAGCCGAGCGGTAAGCCGGCACGCGGCGTAAATCCATAGAGTTCTTCATCCGGCAGGACGGCCTGGACGATCTCGCGCGTCGCCATCAAGGCGTTTAGATCAATACCGGTTGTTACGCCCATGGATTCAAACATGAACACCAGATCCTCAGTAACAATATTGCCACTCGCTCCCGGCGCCGTCGGACAGCCGCCCAATCCGCCAAGCGAGCTATCGAACGTGGTGATCCCTTCCTCATAAGCCGCCAGAACATTCGCAAGCCCAAGCCCGCGCGTATTGTGCAGATGTACGCCGGTGAGGTTTTGCGCTCCGACCACGCCGCGTACCGCCCGGATCAAGCGCTTCATCGCCACCGGGTCGCCGTAACCCGTGGTGTCGGACAAACCAACTTCATCGCATCCAGCGGTCATAAGACGCTCCGCGCAACGTAAGATCACGTCTTCATCAATCAGGCCTTCGAGCGTGCACCCGAAAGCGGTTGACAAAGACCCTTCAAAGTGCGGGCGTTTGCCTTCTGGCTGGCTGGCGATCAATTCTGAAATGGCCTGCGCTTCTTCAATCACCTGATCATGCGTACGGCGAACATTGCGCAAAGAATGTGTTTCGCTGACCGAAAGCGGCAGAGTGATCTTATGTGCACCAGCCTCGAGCGCCAGTTGCGCGCCTTTCAAATTCGGTACAAGCACGGCAACCTCTAAGCCCGGTATCGTCACAGCGTGCCGCACGATTTCACCAGTATCGGCCATTTGCGGCAATAACTTAGGCGATACGAAAGACCCAACTTCAATCTCTTGAACGCCTGCCGCAGCAAGCGCTGAAATCCAGCGCTTCTTCTCGTTTGTGGGCATAATCGCGGAACAGTTTTGGAGCCCGTCGCGGGGCCCGACTTCGCTGATTAGGACAGTGTTTGCCGTCATGTTTTTGCCTTTTGCCTCGTTGCGGGGCGTGACCTTTTCATCAAATGATATATCTAATTCAATCGATATACCTATTAAAGGTGTGCAGGAAAGCAAAGAGTGCGCTTCTTTGCTCTCGGGAGAGACACATGAACACTGAAACAGGGCTGCTTTCTGGAATCAAGGTGGTGGAGTTCACCCATATGGTGATGGGCCCCGCAGCTGGACTAGTGCTCGCAGACCTGGGTGCGGATGTGGTGAAAGTCGAACCTATGGGCGGCGACAAAACGCGTCGGCTTCGCGGTTCGGGCGCGGGTTACTTCGCGATGTACAATCGCAACAAACGGAGCCTGGCCGTTGATTTGAAGTCGGCCGAAGGAAAGGAGGTCGCGCTGAAACTGATTGAAGAGGCCGATGTTTTTATCGAAAACTTCCGCCCTGGGGCGCTCGACAAGCTCGGCTTTGGTTACGAGGCGCTGGCGGCGCGCAATCCAAAACTGATATATTGTTCCGAGAAGGGTTTTCTGGACGGTCCATATTCGCATCGTACAGCGTTAGATGAAGTGGCGCAGATGATGGGCGGTCTCGCTTACATGACGGGCCCACCAGGCCGCCCGCTTCGGGCGGGCAGCAGCGTCATAGATGTCACTGGCGGGATGTTTGGAGCGATCGCAATTCTGGCCGCGCTGCAGGACCGCGCCCGCACCGGAAAAGG
>JBCCXW010000083.1:0-14026 GCA_039191105.1 Pseudomonadota bacterium | reverse complement strand
GAATTGACGGTCACCACCAACGCAACACAGCTGGAAGCCTTTGCCGACTTACTCGCCCGGGTCGGCGTCAAACGCATCAATGTCTCTTTGGATTCGCTGAACCCAGACGTTTTTGAGCGGATCACGCGCCGCGGTAAACTCGATCAGGTCCTTCGTGGCATCGATGCAGCGCTCGCCGCAGGATTGCGGGTGAAGATCAACACCGTCGCGCTCAAATATGAAAACCTCTCTGAATTGCCGGACATGATCGAATGGGCGCACAGCAAAGGCATGGATATCACGCTGATTGAAGTCATGCCGCTCGGTGAGACGGGCGAAGACCGCATTGATCAATACATCCCGCTGCCCATGGTGCGCGACCATTTAGAGGCGAGATGGTCGCTTCAGACGCTCGACCAATATGATCGCAATGCCGGTCCATCGCGATATGTGCGCGTGGAAGAAACCGGCGGTAAGCTTGGTTTCATAACGCCGTTGACCAATAATTTCTGCGCTGGCTGCAATCGGGTGCGCGTCACCTGTACCGGCCGCATCTATATGTGCCTTGGTCAAGATGATCATATCGATTTGCGCGCAGCGCTCCGCGACTCCGCAGATCCCGAAGCGGCACTGGATGCGTGTCTCGATCGTGCGCTCTTTAAAAAGCCAGAGAAACACGAGTTCTCGATCGATATGCGCGGTCAATCTCCGGCTCTGCCGCGGCATATGTCGGTGACCGGAGGTTAGCATGGCGAAAATGCTATATTTTGGTCGATTGAGCGATTTGACGGGCTTTGTCGAAGAAACGCTCGACTTACCCGACCATGTCCAAACGGCTGGAGAGCTCCGACACTGGCTGGATTTGCGGTTTGACGGCGATGGCACGCTGCTTGAGCCAACCGTGCGCATTGCGATTAACAGTGAGCTGTGTTTCGACAGTTCTGCGATTTCCGACACAGACGAGATTGCTTTGCTGCCTCCCGTGGGAGGCGGCTAATATGCTGACCATCTCAGATGCGCCAATAGACGCAGCAGAACTCTTAGAGGCGTTCGAGACGACCGTCGCCTCGGCTGGCGCAATCGTGACGTTTTCAGGCAATGTCCGCGGACAATCAGACGCGGGCCGTGTGCACGCGCTGAATTTGCAGGACTATTCGCCGATGACGCAGACCGGCATCGCCGCAGCGATGGATGACGCAAATCGGAATTGGCCGCTTTTAGGGCTAAGCGTCGCGCATCGCACGGGTCGGATCTTGGCCGGGGAAACGATTGTCTTCGTTGCAGCCGCATCGGCGCATCGGCGCGCCGCGTTTGAAGCCGCTGATTTTCTGATGGATTACCTCAAAACCAAGGCGGTGTTCTGGAAAAAAGAAGAGACCGAAACCGGCGCCGTATGGATTGAGCCAAGGGCGCAAGACTATGAGGATGCGCAACGCTGGCGGGCCAAGGAGACAACCGAGTAGATGGCTGGAATTGACGAGACGCTGACGTTTAAGCCTGTCCGCATCGCCATTTTGGTAGTGAGCGACACAAGGACATTTGAAACTGATACGTCCGGCGACCTGCTGGTCGACCGCCTGACCACGGCTGGGCACAAATTGGCAGACCGAAAAATCATCAAGGACGACATTGAGCGGATCCGTCAAACGGTCCAAGCTTGGATCGATGATCCCGATATTGACGTCATTGTCTCAAGTGGCGGCACCGGGCTAACGGGCCGCGATGTCACGCCTGAAGCGGTATTGCCGCTGTTTGAAAAAACCATAGACGGGTTTTCTGTGATTTTTCATCAAGTCAGTTATCAAACCGTCGGACTGTCCACGCTGCAGTCTCGAGCGATTGCCGGGCTTGCCAAGGGTACGTTCATCTTCTGCCTGCCAGGATCGAACGGCGCGGTCAAAGATGGTTGGGACAAAGTCATTTCATATCAGTTAGATAGTCGCCATAAACCGTGTAATTTGGTCGAGCTTATGCCGCGCCTGATGGAGCAATAAGATGGCAGACCTCACCCATATCGGTGACGATGGTCGGGCTCAAATGGTAGATGTTTCGGACAAGACCGAAACCGAGCGGAGCGCTATCGCACGCGGCTTCGTACGCATGTCTAAAACAGCTTTCGCCGCCGCCACGGACCGCGACACAGCAAAAGGTGACCCCATCGCAATCGCCGAACTTGCCGGAATTATGGGCGCGAAGAAGACCTCTGATCTCATTCCGCTCTGCCACCCGCTCCCCTTATCCAATGTCAAAGTGGAAATCAGGGCGGACCCAGAAACGCAACAGATGAATGTCACCGCAAGGGCCAAAACGTCAGGTAAGACAGGCGTTGAAATGGAAGCTTTGACCGCCGTATCCGTCGCCTGTCTAACGCTTTACGATATGCTGAAAGCCATCGATAAGTCGATGCAAATCCATGGCATCGAATTGATTGAAAAGACCGGCGGAAAGTCCGGGCATTATCAAAAGGTTCGCGCATGAGCCAACTGATCAGCGTTGATGATGCGGTCGATCACATTTTGGCCCATCAACCGATGCAAAAAATCGAGACCCTCTCGATCGCAAACGCGCTTGGGCGGCGATTGGCAAAACCCGTGATCGCCCGAACAACACATCCTCCGGCCGCTATGTCGGCGATGGATGGATATGCTGTTAGACTGGCTGATGTCGCAGCGCCGCAATCGCGCTTGACTGTCATCGGCGAGGCCCCCGCGGGCGCACCGTTTGCGGGGTCCGTAAGCCCCGGCGAAAGCGTGCGAGTCTTTACCGGGTCCGTGATCCCGGACGGCGCAGATCATATCGTGATCCAAGAAGACGCGGCGCGGGATGGCAACACCGTCTTGATCGAGGCCGCGCATACGCAGGCGCGACATATCCGAACCGAGGGTTTGGATTTCCAGACCGGCGACGAACTTATCCCCGCGGGTGAGATGCTGACTCCGATGCATGTTTCGGTCATCGCCGCAAGCAACAATGCCCAGGTCGATGTCCAGGTCCCACTGCGGGTTGGCTTGCTCGCCAATGGCGATGAATTGCGTCAACCCGGGTCAGCCTTGAAATTTGGTGATATTATCAACTCTAACCAATTTGGCTTATCGGGTTTGATCCAAGCTTGGGGCGGGCAAGCGATCAATCTTGGAATAGCGTCTGATAGCGTCGACTCGATCCATGAAAGAATGGCGGCCGAACCCGATATCGATATTTTCCTTCCGATTGGCGGCGCGTCGGTCGGAGATCACGATCATGTCCGCGCCGCTTTTCTCGCGGCAGGGTTCGACAGTCTGTTTGAGAAAATAGCTGTCCGTCCCGGCAAGCCAACCTGGTTGTTCAAGCGGGATCGCCAAATCGTACTCGGTTTGCCTGGGAACCCCGCTTCAGCGACAGTGTGTGCGCACCTGTTCTTGAGCCCCCTGCTGGGCACCGATTGGCGACAGAAGCTGGTGACGGCGCAAATCAGCGATGCGCTACCAGCCAATGGGCCCCGAGAGCAATACATGCGTGCCCGCGCCGCGATCAGCTCTGCCGGTACGGTCGAGGCGGCGCCAATCCACAACCAAGACAGCTCTCTGCTAACGCCATTTCTGAGCAGCAATGCGTTAATCCGGCGGCCCGCGAATGCCCCGCCCTCAGAGCCCGGCTCGGCAACGCAATTGCTATTCATCGCCCCCATCATCTGAACAGCGTGACGCCCGAATTGACCGCAAACGCGCCCGGAGCGACTTTGCTTTAGCGATTTCGCTTTTTTGACGGGACGAGCCTTTACTGATGAACCGATTGGCTCATTATGGAGCATAACGTGAAGGCGGGCTCTATTGGGAGCTGCCACGACCAGGTGATGGAGGCTGCCCACCATGGTGACACTCAATATAAACGGAGACACAGTTTCAGTTGAGGTGGAAGACGACACCCCGCTGCTCTGGGTGATCCGGGAACATCTCAACCTTACCGGGACCAAATATGGGTGCGGGATTGCGCAATGCGGCACGTGCACGATCCATCTGGATGGCACAGCGATACGCTCATGTGTTTATCCCGTAGGCGCGCTGAGCGGTGAGGAAGAAATCACGACGATTGAAGGGCTTTCAGAGGATGCGAGCCATCCGGTGCAAGCGGCATGGGCGGAGCTGGACATCCCGCAATGTGGCTATTGCCAGCCGGGTATGATCATGGCGGTGGCTGGGATGCTCAACAACAACCCTAATCCAACCGATGAAGACATCGACGCCGAGATCACGAATATTTGCCGTTGTGGAACGCTCGCGCGCGTTCGCAAAGGCATCAAACGCGCTGTCGATAAATCATAAGGGAGGTTGGCATGGCAGACACAGCAACACTGTCCCGACGCGGATTTATCATCGGCACCGGCGCGACCGGTTTGACAATTGGTATTTTGGCCAGCTGCTCACCGACAAGCACGACGCCCGAGGCTCCCGATTTTTCCGATTTACCGCCAAACCCAGAGGTCAATGCTTGGGTCCATATCGATCATGACGATACCGTCACGGTACGGATTGCGCGATCTGAAATGGGCCAAGGCACACTGACCGGCTTAGCACAACTCGTCGCCGACGAGCTCGACTGTGATTGGAACAAGGTCAAAACAGAATACCCAACGCCCGGCGAGAACCTGGCGCGCGAACGCGTCTGGCGTGACTTTTCCACAGGCGGCAGCCAAGGCGTCCGCGGATCGCAAGAATATGTCCGAGAAGGCGCGGCCGCCGCCAAAGCGATGCTGATCGAAGCCGCGGCGCTCGAATGGGGCGTTCCAGTTGAAGAATGTACCTCCGCCGACAGCGTCATCACGCACGGCCCATCCGGTCAAACGACAACCTATGGCCGGGTCGCTGGCGCCGCAGCGCAGCTCGCCCCGCCGCTTGAGGTTACCGTGAAAGATCCGAGCGTGTGGAAAATTATCGGACAACCGAAGCCACGACTCGATACGGCGGAAAAACTCACCGGCAAGCAGGTTTATGGCGCCGATGTGCAGCTCGAGGGCATGCTCAGCGCTTCGATTAAGCAGGCCCCGAAAATTGGCGCGACGCTTAAATCGTTCGATGCGTCTGCGGTTGAAAACATGCCGGGCGTACAGAAAATCGTCGCCATGCGCAATCCGTTTGGCGAGGGCAACAATGCCGTTGCGGTGGTCGCCGATACCTGGTGGCGGGCGCATAAGGCGCTCGAGGCCCTTCCCGTCGAGTGGGAAGGCGGCGTTGCGTTCTCGAGCGCCGCGTTCGAAGCCGAACTAGATGATGGGCTGACGGCGGACGAGGCTTTTGTCGGCAATGGCGGGGGCGATATTGCCAGCGCGTTCGAAGCCGCGGATCGGATCGTCGAGGCGACCTATAATATGCCGTTTCAAAACCATGCCTGCATGGAGCCGATGAACACGACCGCGCTCTATACCGAAAATCGCTGCGAGATTTGGTGTCCCACGCAAAACGGGGAAGCGGCCTTAGCGGCCGTTTCAGAAGCGTCTGGCCTGCCGATCGAACAGTGCGAGGTATATAAGATTCACCTCGGCGGCGGGTTCGGTCGCCGCGGCGCACCCGACTACGTCCAGCAGGCGGTTATGCTCGCCATGGAAATGCCAGGCACCCCGATCAAACTGCTCTGGTCGCGCGAAGAAGACATGATCCACGGTTTCTTCCATCCGACAACAAAAGGGCGTGTGCGCGGATCGCTCGACGCGGATGGCAATCTAACCGGCTTGCACTTAAGGATCTCCGGGCAGTCGATTTTGGCGGCGCTGATCCCGCAGGCGCTCCAAGACGGAGTCGATTATGCGACGTTTCAGGGTTTGCTGCCCTCTGGTGTCGATCCGCGCTTGGAAGATCAAACGCTCGAATACACGTTCGACAATTTCCTGATTGATCACGCCATGCGGAACCCGCCCGTCAGGCCTGGGTTTTGGCGTGGTGTGAACCTCAACCAGAATGCGATTTATCTCGAGTGTTTTATGGATGAGCTGGCCTATGCCGCCGGTCGGGATCCTTTGGAGTTTCGCCTCGCCTATTTAAAAGATAGCCCGAAAGCGACCGCCGTCCTGCAAGCCGTCGCGGATCGTTCAGGATGGGGTCAAGATGACGGCATCGCTCGCGGGCTGTGTGTGATGTATGGATTTGGATCTTATGTCGCCGCCTGCGCTGAGGTCACGGTCGATGACACAGGGTATCTCACCATTGACCGGATCGTCGCGGCGACGGATCCCGGCCACGCCGTCAACCCGCAACAAATCGAGGCACAAGTCGAAGGCTCATTTGTCTATGGACTCTCGGCCATGCTTTATGGCGAAATCACGTTCGAAGACGGGATGGTCCAAGAACAAAATTTCGATGCTTACGACTCGATGCGTTTGGCGGCGATGCCGGAGGTTGAAACCATTATCATGCCGTCTGGTGGCTTTTGGGGCGGCGTTGGTGAGCCGACCATTGCGGTCGCTGCACCTGCCGTCCTCAACGCAATTTATGCGGCGACCGGCAAGCGTATCCGTCAGCTCCCGATTAAGGATCAAGACTTACGGAATGCGTAAGGCGCACATTTGCCTCGCCCTGCCCGCCCTTAGCCTGATCAGCTTGGGGGCGTGCGGCGCCGGGCCGTCGGCGCCCGATCGCGGCATGCAAAACCTCGGCGTAAACCAAATTGGGGCCGGCGCGAGCCTCAGTGCGGCATGCGCGGGCTGCCATTCGCAGAGCTCCGGCGCCATCGTTTCATTGGCAGATTATGGTGAGGCGCGCCTCATTGAGCGGCTCAACTGGTACAAAACGGACGTTTCAGGGACAACGGTCATGCACCGCTTGGCGCGCGGATATACGGAGGCGGATATTGCCTTGATTGCGCGCCATCTTAGCACCCAGGAGCCGCCGGAATGAGTTTTGCCGTGAATCGCCGCCAAGCCATACTCACAATGGCTGCAGGCTTTGGCGCAGGCGCGCTGGCCTCCGCCCAATCCAACACCAAAGCCAAGATCGTGATTATCGGAGGCGGCTTCGGGGGCGCCAGCGCGGCGCGCGCCTTACGCACGCTTTTGCCGGTTGCTGACATCACATTGGTCGAAGCCAATGCCACCTATACGGCTTGCCCGTTCAGCAATTTGGTCCTTGGTACAGATCGCCCGATGGCGGCGCAGCAGTTTTCGTATGCCGCCCTCAGCGCGTCTGGGATCGCCGTCATCATGGCGCGCGCGCAAGATATAGATCCAGCGGCGCGGATGGTCACTTTGGAAGACGGATCCGAGCTGTCTTTTGATCGTCTGATCCTCTCACCGGGCATCGATATTCGTTGGGGTGCGTTGGAGGGGTATGATCCTGCAGCGACCGAGCACCTGCCCCATGCTTGGAAAGCCGGACCGCAAACACTGCTCTTGCGACAACAACTCAACGCACTCGAAAACGGCGAGACCGTTCTGATGACGGTGCCCGAAGCGCCCTATCGGTGCCCGCCAGGCCCCTATGAACGTGCCAGCATGATCGCTCATTTCCTGAAAACGCGGAAACCGCGCTCGAAACTGATTGTCTTAGATCGAAAGGACAGCTTTTCTAAGATGGCCCTGTTTAAAGAGGCCTGGGCCGAACACTATCCGGATCATCTCGAATGGCGCGGCGCTCAGGATGATGGCGGGATCATCCGGATCGACGCAAAAAATCGCGAAGTGTTTTCCGACTTCGGTCAAGAATCTGGCGCCGTGATCAACGTTATTCCGCCGCAAAAGGCTGGCATCATCGCGGAACGCGCCGGAGTCACGGACACAACGGGCTGGTGCCCCATCGACGCGATCAGCTTTGAGTCGACGCTCCAGCCAAACATTCATGTGATTGGCGACGCCACCATCGCCGCACCAATGCCGAAATCTGCGTTCTCAGCCAGTTTGCAGGCGAAAATTTGCGCGATCGCTGTGACCAACTTGCTGGGCGGGCGCACACCAGAAGCGACCATTTTGGCGAACACGTGCTATTCCTACACGGCGCCGGACGAAGCGATATCGATTGCCGGGGTCTATTCCAATGCCGGCGGCACGTTCTCGAGCATTGAAAAGGCGGGCGGCGTGAGCCCCCCGGCGGCCAGCAAAGCGGTTCGTGCGGATGAGGCAACCCAAGCCGCGCACTGGTTTCAAACCATTACCGACGAGGCCTTTGCGTGAAACCCTGGGCGGCCTTCGGAGGCGCGGTCAGTATCGCGTGTTCGGGGGAGCCAGCCGCCCTCATTGCGCAAAGTGACCTGTCGGATGACGCCCTCGTGAAGCCGCTAACGCAGGTGCCCGGCGATCCTGAACGCGGTCGCACCATATTCGCGGACCGCGACACCGGCCATTGCGTTCTCTGCCATGCGGTTGACGAATTAGACGTTGAATTTCAAGGCAATGTCGGTCCGGATTTAAGCTGGGTCGGTGACCGATTGAGTGCTGGGCAATTGCGCCTACGGATTGTTGACTATCAACTTGTTACCCCAGGCGCGCTGATGCCCTCCTATTATCGGACACATGACTTATATCAAGTTGGCGATGCGTTTCAGGACGAGACCATCCTAGCAGCAGAGCAAGTGGAAGATTTGGTCGCTTATCTTGGGCAACTCAAAAAGGCGGATGCGGACAATGACAGCTAAACCCATCCTCACGCGGCGACGCCTGCTCGAACTTGGCGCAGGGACGGTTTTCATAACCGCGTCGCCGATCAAGAGCTATGCGGCGCAATCGGATTTGGATCAGGCCCGCCACACCTTGTTCGGTGAGCGCCCGATCCAAGACGGCCGCGTCACGCTCAAGCTGCCGCCGATCGCCGAAAACGGGCATTCCGTTCCGCTCTCCGTGGACATAGATAGCCCGATGACCGAAACTGATTACGTCAAGCGCGTTGCGATTCTGTCTCCGCGCAATCCGCTTTCGCTCATTGCGCAATACCATTTCACGCCGCAATCAGGCAGCGCTTACGCGGCTGGCCGCATTCGCTTGGCCGGCACCCAGACCCTGGAGGCCATCGCGGAAATGAGCGATGGGACGCTATGGTCCGGTCGGATGGAAACGGTTGTCACCCTCGCTGCCTGCGTGGTCTTATAGGAGCGCCTCATGGCTGGTATTCGCCTCGCTGTCCCAAGCCCAGTTCATCAGGGCGAAATCATTGAAATAAAAGCACTTATTCAGCACGCGATGGAAAGCGGATTCCGACGGGGTGCGCGCGGGGAGGTGATTGAGCGCAACATACTGACGCGCTTTGAATGCGATCTGAACGGTACGCTCATCTTCGCCGCGGACCTGCATCCCGGTGTGGCCGCGAACCCGCTGATCACGTTCCATCTCAAAGCCATGGAGCCTGGAACCCTGACATTCACGTGGACAGATCAACATGGTGAGATTTGGCAAGACTCCGCTGCGCTTGAGATCACATGAAGCGGCCTCTTGCGCTTTTGGCAGGGGCGCTGATCTCTGGCTGCTTTGCGCCCTCCGCGCCTGATGCCTCCTCGGTTTTGGACGCCAACGAGATACGGTCTGGTACGCACTTCCTCACCCCGGAAACACAAGCGCTGCAAGCTGATGCATTCGCCAATCCTGGCTTTTTGTGGGTCGACCGCGGCGCGGCGCTTTTTGAACAACCGATAAGCGATCGCCCCGCCTGCATGGCGTGCCATGAGGCTGGCCTAAAGGGGGTCGCCGCAACTTACCCGAAAATAGACCCAGAGAGCGGGCAGCTCCTCAATCTAGAAGGTCGCATCAATCAATGTCGCGTCACGCATCAAAAGGCTGCGCCGCTGACTTATGAAAGTGATGATCTCCTCGCCTTGAGCGCGTATGTGGCCAATCAATCATTGGGAGAGCCAATCCGCGTCGACATAAACGGTGCCGCTGCGAAACACTTCCGGCAAGGCCGCGACTATTTCACCACCCGGCGCGGGCAGTTCAATCTGTCTTGCCAGCAATGCCATACGGACCATTGGGGCCAAAAGCTGCGCGGCGATACGATCAGTCAGGGCCATGGCAACGGCTTTCCCGCCTATCGATTTGAATGGCAATCTCTCGGCTCTTTGCACCGACGCCTGCGCGATTGCGACACCGGTGTGCGCGCGCAACCCCTGCCCTCTGGCGACCCGACCTATATCGCTGTCGAACTCTTCCTCGCCGCCCGCGCCCAAGGCTTGGATATGGAAAGCCCAGCCGTGCGGCGATAAAAAAACAGCGAGCGCTATGGCTCGCTATTTCAGTTTCACAGAGATCGCCAGCGCTCCCACTGGCGATCTCAGTTCGTCGTCTAGACCTTAAAACGATGCGGTGATCCGGCCAAAAAAGGTCCGACCCAATGTGTCATAGGTTGCGGGATAGGTGTTAGATTGCTCCGCCGATCCGTCGCCGATGATCACATACCCTTCATCGGTGAGATTCTCGATGCCGAACGTGAGCGATACATTATCACGAACATCCCAAAACAGCGTCAGATCGAACTGATCATAGGGGTCAATGCCTGGAATGAAGAGGTCCGCCCTCCCCGTTTCCGCAAGGGCTTCATCATCAACTTCGGAGATATGAGTCCAGCGTAAGCGTGCGCCATACTCCTGATAGGACCAGTCGAAGCGCGTGTTCGCGCTCCATTGCGGCGTTGGCTCACCGACTGTGCTTCCGTAAAAACCAACATATTCAATGGGGTCTTCGCCCGGAAGCGGTACGAGCGTAGTAGAGTCGGTATAAGTGAGCAATGAGTAGACGCCGAATGTGCCGAAGCGGTCAGTATCAAATTGATAGTCCGCGCTAACATCGAAGCCGGATGTTGCTAACGCCCCCAGATTATCATTTCGTGATCTAAATATGTCGACGCTACCATCAGGGTTACGATCAATGTCCTCACAATACTGCGTCAGACCATCAAGATAACAAAAATCAAAAATCGTTTGAGATGGCACCGTTCGGATCACATCTTCAATTTCGATATCGAAATAGTCGAGCGTGAACGTCAAATCATCGATGAAACTCGGCGACCAAATAACACCCAACGTAACGGTTTCGGCCGTCTCTTGTTCGAGATCTGGATTGCCGCCGAAGAGGCCTTCGATTTGCGAATTCACCTGTAGAGATGTTCCGGTTAGCCCAGGCGTAACCCTCGCAGACGCGATGGGGTTTTCTTCACAGTTCTTTGTCACAATTGCTTGCTGGTCGGCCGTGTATTCGTCGAAGGCGCCGTTCGTCCCGCCTGAGCAAGGGTCATCTATATTCGGGAAGCCATTGACAAGAGGTGTGAACAGTTCGCCGATATTGGGGGCTCTCACCGCCTGCTGATATTGACCGCGGAACCGCAAACCATCGATCGGTGTCCAGCTCAGACCGCCTGCATAGGAAGAGACCTGACCGACTGCCTTCAGTGAATAGTCCGAAAGCCGGGCTGCCCCGGAAAAGGTGATCTCCTCCATGAAAGGGGCATTTTCCACAATCGGTGCATTGATTTCACCGAACACTTCGCGGACGTCGAATTCACCAAAAACATCTGGTGCCTGATTAAATCCGCGGACATCCGTCCCCAGTCCAGCGCCCCGCGTCGATAGGTTTTCTTCGCGATATTCACTGCCGAACGCCACGGAGACTGGCGTCTCGGCGGCTGGTAACGTTAGCCCGCCCAAGTCGCCGCTTGCAGACGCGGAAAAGATAAACTGTTCCGTTTGGCCGGATATCATACCCGTCACCGACAAATCCTCAATGACGTCAGCACTGATGCCGTTGGCATCGAAAATATTGGCTGTGCCATCGCTAACAGCTTCTTGATAAGCGGATAAACGGATGTTCCCCGTTTGAGTGATCGTCGTTTCCGATTGACCAAACGAGGCAAACACATCCCAGTTCCACGTGTCCGAGAGCGCGCCGCGCAACCCGCCATTCGCCTGAAAACTATCGGTTCTGAGATCCGATAAACGGCCTTGCGTTTCAAGGAAACGACGATTTGTGGAAATCCGCGCATCGGGTACGCCATTATTGTCAAAATCATTGTCGGGCGTTGAAACTCCATCGGCATTTGTGGTCGTTTGCGTGTTGGATATCGCCGTCAAAGCCGCGAGCGCGACCGGATCGTTCGCCAGAAACGGATTGTCCAGATTGACCGTTAGCGAGGTGCCGACAGGTGTCGGCGCCAAGAGTTGCTCTGTCTGCGTCGTAACGAAGACGGTTTGCAGATAGGCTTCGATATCTGGCGTGATATCATAGGTCAGATTGCCATAAATCGAATACCGCTCTTGCGGGATTTGAAGATAGTTTTCGGGCGCAAAATTGTATCGGCTGGTATTGGGGCCGGAGTTGATAAACGGCTGTATGCCTGGACCATCCGGCGTGAACAGAAAACCGCCGACGTCACTTGTACAGAAGCCAAGTCCTGCGTCGTCGTCATCGACGGCCTCTTCAATGCTCTCGCCTTCACACGGCAAGTTAATGCCGAGCAGCTCGGAGAAGTTGACATCACTATCCGCCACGCGCGTTGAAGGAATATTCGCAGAACCGAATTCCCCTAGACCGTCTTCGCGACCCTCGTCGACCAGGGTCACTTGTGCTTCGCGCCGGTCGGCCTGGAACACCGCTTCGCGAGTGGTGTATTCGATGCTGACAACCGCGTTCCCTCGATCATCGTCGAAGTTTCCGCCCACTGTGAGCGCACCGGTGAAAATGTCGCCGTCTCGCTCCTGCGTGGTTTCATAGCCAGCAGATACCTCTAGACCTTCAAAATCGTCCTTCATAATGAAGTTGATGACGCCCGCCATCGCATCCGAGCCGTAAACCGCTGATGCACCGCCGGTGAGAATATCGACGCGCTCAACCAGCGCGGCGGGAATGGTATTCAAATCAACTTGTCCGGCCGATTGGTTCGATGTGACATAGCGCCGACCATTGACCAAAACCAAAGTCCGAACCGCACCGAGGCCTCTTAAATCAACCGTAGCTTCGCCCTCACCTGGATTATTCGACGACGAGTCGAAGCCCGGAATCACCTGCGGGAGCTGATTCAAAAACTGCTCCGCATTGACCGTGTTCGAGAGCGTCAAATCCTCGGACCCAACATTGGTCACCGGGCTGCTCGACACGAGATTGGTGTTGGTGATCCGCGAGCCCGTTACAATGACGGTCTCTTGGACAGCATCCGCCTCTTCGCTCTCTTGCGCCATGACGGCTTGTCCACTCAAGGTCACCAAGCCGGTTAGGACGGTCGCACTCAAGAGATGGTTCCGAATATTTGTGTATTTCATACAGGGTCTCTCCAAATACCATAGAAATAGATATTTCCCCTGTACCCATCTGTTCCTGATTACATTTTAGATAAATAAATTGTCGATCCCTCTTCAGTTGAAAAGAGTAGAAGAATGACAGTAATAAGGTTTTTTGTACCGATTGTATTCGGGGTGTTGCAAATATACCCCATCAATACGCTTGATCTTGGAACACCTCTCTCAAGTCGCCCTTCCAAGCGCCATGATATTTCCTCAACAGTGTCTCAGCCGGCGTGAGACCCGAGCTGATGGTGTGGTCCAGCTCCTGCAAAAAGCCGGTTTCGTCGTCGCCCGAGACGGAAAGCTTGGCACGCGTTTTCAGGCCCGCCCGCGCGATGTTTAGGACTTCTTTGCCAAGATCTTGCAGGGTTCGCCCGGCCGGCACCGGCGCTTTCAGTCCCAACGTGCGAACACTCTGACGGAGCGCTTCGCGATCACTGTCACGCCAGTCTTTGACCAGGTCCCATGCCGCATCCAAAGCGTCGCCATCATATAAAAGCCCCGTCCAGAACGCGGAAAAGGCACACAAACGCGACCAAGGACCAGAATCGCTGCCGCGCATCTCCAAAAACCGCTTGAGGCGCACTTCTGGGAAGATGGTGGAGAGATGATCTTCGAAATCATCGATCGCTGGGCGCTCACCTGGCAAAATGGGCAGGTTTCCAGACATAAAATCTCGGAAACTCAACCCTGACGCATCGAGATACGTCCCCTTGCGGCGGACAAAGTACATTGGCACGTCGAGCGCATAGTCGACATATCGCTCGAAGCCAAAACCGTCCTCGAACACAAACGGTAGCATGCCGGTCCGATCGGGATCGGTATCTGT
>JBCCXW010000082.1:0-14115 GCA_039191105.1 Pseudomonadota bacterium | reverse complement strand
CCGGTCGACCCACGTCCGGACGCTTTCATGGCAGATATCGATGCCGCGTTCGTGCAGAAGGTCTTCTACATTACGCAACGAAAGTTGAAACCGGACACACATCATCACCGCGAGTCGAATGATCTCTGGCGACATCTTGAAATAGCGAAACGGGTTCTTGGTCATAAACCAAAGCTGGAGCGTGGCGGTTAATGCTCACTTTCCGCTGACAATTCCGTACCGTCACTTTTGAACATCCAGTCGTTCAACCTTCATGCAAAATGTGAGCTCCTCGTCGAAGTCTCCAATAAGCTCCCAGTTTTCTCCCACCTCACGCGTAACCTTCCCAGTAGAGTTTCCATTTGCCAAGGGTGCCGAAACGTTCAACCCGTCGAAGCTTTGTTTGCTCACTTTGTACTTCAGGTTTCGAGTAGCACGAATCTCACGCACCACGTAAAATTTCCAGTCTGCTCGGAGCTGATTAGATACTTGTGGGGAACTTCGATAAGTTTCAAACCATTCCCTTATTGTATCGACGCGATCATCTGGAAGCTCGCGGATTGTGTGTGTGTCCAATTGGCGCGTCATTCCAACTGATCTACTCATTCCACCATCCGCTTTAATCGATTCAACATCTGCCGGATCAAGATCAAGTTCCATAATTTCAATTGCGGCGTCCAACGTCACATTTTGTAGTAAGGTTCTCCTTTCCCCGCCGGACCTAAAAGATTCCAGGTCGTCAAACTCGTCTTTGAACTGACGAGTAACTTCAAACTGCTTTTCTTCAATTCCCCCCGGGAACTGAAGAAAATCTTTTGTTCTGTAAACCCGGCCCAGGTACATTTGAGCTGTCGGCAAGAAGTTGCAGGTGTAACCGTCGTCAAAGCTCATTCGATCACTTTGATTGGGTAGATTTGTGCAGCCGCTGATTGCACATCCGGCTAGTACAGCTAGAAACCTAATTCGAGAAATCATTATCCCCGTTCCCCCAATTTACCTCCTGTGTCTAACATGGCAACACTTCACAGAACAGTGCGCCGTTGACCCAAGAGAATGAAAGCGGTTGTCAATCTACTACGAACCCGTCTCCAACATTGTGCGGATTAGGGGCTGTTATCCAGAAAGAGCTTGGCACCATTCTGAGAGGGCGGCGTTTCTCATCAATTTGAAGGTGGACTGGTGGTTGATTTGGCGATCTAGATGGAAGTGATTGTGCAACGAAGCGTGGGTCGAGGTGGCCTTCGAGCTTACGCGGCCACATCTGTGGCCACGGTCCGTTGAACTCTGTCGGTTCGATATTGACCGCTCACGCCGTCGGAAAGAAAGGTGGCTGTTTTCGGCTCTATTGTTGAGAAAACGACCGACCTCCTGGCGGTCGATCATTCCGATCTCTTTCATGGCGGCGCCATAGGACCTTAGGCGGTCGGTGATGACTGTCTTCGGCGAACCATATCGCTTCATGGCTTTCTTCAAAAACTTACGTGCAGCGGGGTTATTGCGGGTTTTGGTAACTTGGCTTTCGAGCACTTCGCCCCCATGATCGACGGCGCGCCAGAGATCGTGCTGGCGCATGTATGACGCTTTACGAGTTCGGATCTTGCCAGCTAAGAGCGGACCAAATCGATCCACCCAAAGCCGTACGCTTTCGTGGCAAACATCGATCGCTCGCTCATGAAGCAGGCCCTCCACAGTTCGCCGCGAATGAGGCAATCAGACTCACACCATCACCGCAAGCTGGATGATCTCGGGCGATGTCTTGAAATAGCGGAATGGGTCCTTGGTCATGCCGAGAACGCTAATCTGCGTATCTTAAGGCCAATTTCCGCTGACAATTCTCTTCATATTTCATGGGGTGATCATTTTGAGATGTTGGGGATTGAAGGTATAACAAGGGTGTCAGCCCGAACGATCTCAGGCTGCGGAGGCGGTTGATTGGTGTGAACACGCGTTAGCGGATCAGCTGCTCGATGGCTTCAATGATGCGGCGGTTCTTCGATGGGTCCAGCGCGTCCGGATGTGGCGGCGCGAACGATTTACGGTCATTGTCATAGTATCGGCCCGAGGCGTTCGCGAACTCATCACTGAGCGCGGCACGGGTCAGTATGTCTGCGCCAATGCGCAGGTCATGTCCGGCATGCCGATAGGCTTCCTTGACCATCTTGCTGCCAAGAAAAGAGGCCGGGTTGACGGCAACGATCATCGGGCCATCAGCGCCCAATTCATGCGCCATGCTGATCGACCACATGGTGAGGGCCAGCTTGCTTTGAGCGTAAGCCGCGCCGTCGTCGAAAGTCCGTTTGTTGAGAAATGCATTCAGGTCGACCGGCGCTTGGGCAGCAGAAGACAGGTTTACCACGCGGCCCTCTGATCCAAGCAGAGGCAAAAGCGCTTTGGTGAGCACGTATGGCGCCACCACATTCACAATGAACCGTGCATCGAATCCGTCACGAGTCTGAGGGTTGGACAGTTTGAACACCCCCGCATTGTTAATTAAAGCATCGATCGAATCGAAGTCGCTCTTGAGCGCGTCTGCCATAGCACGAACCTGATCCAGATCCGTCAGGTCGGTCTGGTAGATGCGGATCTCACCCGCACCTTCGATGGCCGCCACGGCGCTTTTCGCGGTTGCCAGTTTACGCGCGCTGCGGCCATGCAAGAGGAGGGTATGTCCGAGCGGGGCCATCATTTTTGCGGTCTCGAGACCGATACCGTCAGTCGCGCCGGTGATGAGAATGGTCTTGGTCATGTGGTGTGTCCTTATGAATGTGATTTGGCACGTCTGCGGCTTTAGAAAGGCGCAATGCCATCGGAAGGCGCATCTGGGATGGTCCAGCGATCTTCTGGACTTGCGCTTGCGATCGGGGCGCCCGGACGGGGGATCTGTCCTCGCTCACCATAAAGCCAGAGGACAAAATTATGGCGCTCCCCTTCGAGGATAGGCTCTGACGCATGCGGAACGCTGCCATGGTGGATCATCGCCATTCCAGGTTCAAAACTCAGGCTTTCGACTTTGCGTTCAGCCGGATCCATGAAGCGTACCGCTGAGCCGGAGAAGGATTCCCCTGGCAAGTTCAGATTGATGTTCAGAGTTACCGCAGAGGCATCCGTATGAGGACGCAAGGTCGTGTCTTTCCCGGCCTGCCATTGAATGGAAAACCCAAAAGTCTGCGTGTCATAGCCGACGATGTCCGGGAACAAGAGCCGCGAGATAGGACGCATATAGCGATCCATAAGGTCGCGATAGAAGGCCTGAAAACCGGGCGCTGCGAGATAACCTTCTGAGCGCGGATCCAGCATGGCGCCGCCGCGATTCAGAGCGATACCATATGGGGGGCGAAGCGGAATATCTGCATCGGCGACGCGATCCATATAGGCTCGTAAGTCCGTCAAGTGGTCCGGGTCGAAGAACTGAGCTTTGTAGACGCCTGGAAACACTTCGGTCCAAAGATCTTTGACGGCGTTTTCTTCATTGGGGTTTGCCCAGCTCCGCTCAATCGCCTCGCGTAATTTGGGAGCGTAGAGTGAGCGATCCAGCAGGATGTCGTCATTGCCGCCGCCCGCTTCCCATTCTGTCCAGGCATCTTCAAATACGATTTCGTTACTGTTCCAAAAGGCATGAACTGACGGGTGCCGCTCCAGCATGGCTTCGCGTGTGGGGCGCGCCACCGTGCGCGCTTTTTCAAGTGAGGTCTTAGACATGGCTTTATCTGCTTTCTTGGTTGATCGAAGTGATCTCAGATTGGGGGGCGGGCGAGCCTCATGAAGGGCTCAGGCGTATCGGACGAGCGTCCGGCTTTCGATGCTCTTTCGCGGGATCGTCACATCGGCGTCGCCGGGCAGATCCAGAGCGCTATGCGCCAGGTGTGGCCGTCCAGTATTGTCGTAGATGTTGAAGATGATCGCTTCATCCGGGGTCATTTCAGACTTGAAGAACCACTGATGCGCGGGATTGGCGGCGACCCCGAGAATCTGCCCGAAACGATCTGGGTAAATCAGGCCGATATCCATCCAGTCATTTGGCTTCATCGAGCTTGGGCGAATAAACCCAAGCGGTGATGACTGGATCGTGTGTTCAATCGGCCGCCAGATGTTTACAAAGCCGTATCCTGTTTTGTGGAACGCTTCCGCGCGCGCCCCGCCAACAATGTCGATCAGGCGTTGTTCAGCACCGGCCTGGTTATAGTCATTATGGACGTTGCGAGCTGGGCGCCGCGCCGCAGTCGGGTCATCAATCCGTACCGTGTGGTCGAAGACGATGACTTCCTTTGCACCGATTTTTGACTTCAGGAGCTGCTGAAGTTGTCCGTCATACGTGGCTTGCCAATCCTGGCTATGCTCGAAGTCATTGACCGCGCTCGCCTGGTCCACAAAGACGATTCCATCCGCGTCAAAACTTGGGGTGTAGGTCTGGTCTCTCAGGTCCCGCACTTCGATCTGCGTGGACACCAGTTCCGGCGAAACCAAGTTCCCGATAATGCCATCGACGTCAAACTCGAAGGCTTGAGGCTCATTTTTATGGACGTGGTAGTTCACGCTGGCTGAGACTTGCATATCGCTTCTCCAAGATTTGAGGTCGATGATTCGTCCTCCTTCACCCAGAAAATTTAGTTTCTTGAAGAAGTGATATAAATGGGCATATTTCCGAAATAGAATATAGAAAATGGATATAATAAAGTATGGATACCGATGCGCTTCGCCTCTTCGTCATGGCGGCTGATCTATTGAACATTAGCGCCGCTGGACGTCAGCTCAGCTTGTCGCCCGCAGTCGCCGGCGCGCGGTTGGCTAAGCTGGAACAGCAAGTGGGCGCAGACCTTTTGCACCGCTCCACACGCAAGGTCTCGCTCTCACTAGAAGGTGAGGAATTCCTGCCCTTCGCGCGTGAAATATTGGCCCAGCAGGACGCGGCGTTCGCGGCACTTGGCCATGGCAGTTCGGAGCCGAGTGGAACGTTACGGCTCGCCGCGTCCAGCACGTTTGCACAGCTCTATATCGCGCCCGTGTTGCCGGAGTTTCTCGACCGATACCCGCTGGTCGATTTTGATCTTCGCTTCTCTGATACGCAGACGAACCTGATCGAAGGCGGGTATGATCTCGCCCTGCGCAATGTTGCGATCGAAGACAGTACGCTAATTGGGCGCAAACTCGCTGAGGATAAGCGCGTGCTCTGCGCAGCACCTTCCTACTTGCAGGCTTATGGGACGCCCAAAACGCCAGATGACCTGGCCGACCACCGCATCATAGCCTTCGTAAATTCCAAGGCGCGAACCTTGGTCGCCGAAGAAAATCGGACGTGCGTTTTTCCGCCATCCGAAACCCCGCAGCGCCTGGTTTGCGATGATGGCGCCAGTATGCGGATGGCGACAGAGGCTGGCGTTGGAATTTCGATGAGTTCGGTTTGGAGCATCCATAATGAGCTGAAAGACGGTTCGCTTGTGCGGGTGCTGCCGGAATATCAAGTCGATGATGGGTCTGCGATCTGGCTCGTCTATCCAAAGTCGAACGTTTTGACCGCGAAGGTGCGGGTGTTCATTGATTTTCTGATCGAGAAGATTGGATCACCGCCGATTTGGGAGCGCGAATAGCCAGAACAGGTGCTTTGGGGATTATGCCCGAAATCAAAAAACTGATTATCGGATTGTCCCGGTTATCTGAATGATCGCTATGATGATAGCTGTGTCGGAAACTCTAATGGAGACTTTCCGATGAAAGCGATGATCCTTGAATCCTATGGTACCGACGCGACTTTCGTGGCCGCGGAGCGCGACATGCCCAAAGCCGAAGTTGGAGAAGTGCTTGTCAAAGTGGCGGCGACCAGTGTGAACACAGTCGACACCATGATCCGCCAGCTCGGCCAGGACCAGCTTCCGCTCTCGCCCGACCTTCCAGCGGTACTCGGTATGGACTTCGCGGGCACGATCGAGTCGATTGGCGAAGGTGTGACCGGGTTTAAAGTGGGCGATGAGGTCTACGGCTGCGCGGGCGGATTGATGGCGCTACAGGGCGCGCTGGCAGAATACATGCCCGCCGATGCCCGCTTGATTGCTCATAAGCCGAAATCGCTTTCGATGAAGCAGGCCGCGGCGTTGCCGCTCGTCGGAATCACGGCTTATGAAGGCCTCGTCCGTGCAGGCATCGGGGCCGGTCAGAAAGTCCTTGTGCAAGGCGGTGCCGGCGGCGTTGGCCATGTCGCGGTTCAGCTCGCCAGGCATTTCGGCGCCGACGTTTATGCAACGGGGTCCGGTGGCGATCAAACGCCGATCATCGAGGGCTATGGCGCGACCGCGATCAGTTTCATCGATGAACCGGTCTCGGAATATGTTGAAAAATATACCGGTGGCGTCGGCTTTGATATCGTCTTTGATTCCGTCGGCGGTGCCAATATGACCAACTCGTTTAAGGCTGCGAAGCTGAATGGAAATGTCGCATCGACAGTTGCTTTGGTCGAGATTGATCTCTCGCCCGCGCATTTCAAAGGTCTGTCGCTTCATGTCGTCTTCATGCTGATCCCGATGATGCATGATGTGGGTCGTGAAAAGCATGGCGCGATCCTGGCGGAGCTGGCCAAGATTGTAGATGTGGGTGGTTTGATGCCGTTGCTTGATCCGTCGGATTTCACGCTAGAGCAAGCCGGCGAGGCTCATGCCAAGCTTGAATCCGGCACGGCCATCGGCAAGGTCGTGATATCGGTCTAGGCGACCTCCCGAGATGGAGATCACAATATGAAACTCAAGATCCTGGCGGCATCAATTGGTGGGCTTGCAGTCCTGACGTCTTGCGAGACGAGCAGGCTCTCTCCGTTGAGCCAAGCCCAGATCGATTCGGTGCGTGTTGTGACACCAGACCAGGTCGATTACGTGCCGTTGAACCCAGCGCGCGGCGATGCCAGCCCACAGGCGGGTGTGCTTTGGGGTGATATTCGCAAAGACGTGCCATCCGGGGTCTTGCTAAAGTTTGCAGAAGGCTTTTCCTCGCCGCCGCACATTCACAACGTCACCTACCGGGCGATCGTGATCAGCGGCGAGATTCATAACGATGATCCCGACGCGGCGAACATGTGGATGGGCCCCGGCACGTTCTGGACACAGCCCGCCGGGCAGATTCACATCACGTCCGCGCGCCCCAGTCTGGGCGGCACGGGGTTTCTGGAGATTCTGGAAGGTCCCTACCTGGTCCAACCCGGCGATCAGGCTTTCGACAATGGCGAACGTCCATTGAATCTGATGCGTTCGAACATGATGTGGATGACGGCCGATGAGTTCGATTGGATCGAAGTCGATAGAGAAGGCCCGGAGGTCGCATTACTGTGGGGAGACTTGAGCGCCGGTGAGCCGAGTGGATCCATGCTCAAACTCCCTGCTGGCTTTAGTGGCAAAGTCGTGTCCGAGGGAGCCGATTTCAAAGCCGTCACAGTTCAAGGTCAAATCGCGCATGATGTTTTGGGCTTACGGGAAGAAACTTTCCTGACGTCCGGTGGGTACTTCGGCTCAGATGAGGATGTTGAACATTTGGTTTCATGCGAGCTGCAATCGGAATGTCTGGTTTACATCCGAACAACGGGAAAGTTTCGGGTGAAGTGACGTTCAACTGAGCGTGCAAAAGTGGTCATTGGAAATAGAGCAATTGAGCTTCTGACTGGGATCTTCTACGTGGGACCGATGCGCCCTAAATTTAAACTTCGCCAGCTGGATGCAAAGGATTTCATCTCGCTTCGCAGCATCGCGGAGGAAACTTTTTTAGATACGTTCGCTTCGCAAAACGAATCTGAGAACATCTCGGAATATGTCGCCGCTGCTTTCAGCGCAGAACGCGTCGCCGCGGAACTCGAAAATAAGGATTCCGAGTTTTTCTTTATTGAAAACGGTTCGGACATCGCGGGCTATTTGAAACTTAACCGAGGCAACGCGCAAACAGAACAAAGCGTCTCAAATGCGCTAGAGATCGAGCGCATATATGTCAGACGAGAATATCAGGGTACCGGTGCAGGAAAAGCTCTAATGCTCCATGCCATTTCAAGGGCAGCTTTAGCAAACATGGACTGGCTGTGGCTTGGTGTTTGGGATCAGAATGTCAAAGCCATTGAATTTTACAAAAAGTCCGGTTTTGTCGAATTTGCTCTTCATGACTTCCACATGGGCAAAGAACTTCAACGCGACATTCTGATGAAGTTGGCAATCAGAGGCAGTTAAGCGAGCATCTGTGGACGGCGCCCCCTTGGCAAGAGATTTTATTTGGTCATATGCAGGTTGGCCGTTAGCGGGCAACTGTTCGGCCTGTCGAGGCGGCCTTTGGCCACGGTCCCCCTTCACCGCAGATCGCTTCAGCATCGCGCATGTCGTTTGGTGAGCGATTGATCCACTGGATCAATCGCTGTTTTCACCTCACTCTGGCTTTTAAGATACGGCTTCACGAATTGCGGGGGCATCAGCTTTACATCATGCCCGAGTGCCCTCAGCTCGCGGCCTCAATAGTGCGCTGTTGCGCAGGCTTCCATGCCAACCAGGCACGGCTCCAATTGATAGAAATAAGCGAGGACTCGCGACCGGCTGAGTTTGCGTCGGACGACAACTTCATCCTCCGCATTGATGCCGTGAACTTGAAAAACCGACTTGGCTAAATCTAAGCCGATAACTGTGATACTCTTATCCATAGGCGTGCTCCCAATGTTGGCGGTGTGGATACCTTCACATTACCAGCTCCGCGGAGCTGGTTGGGGCACGCCGTCCACAGCATCAAAAGAAGGCATAGCTAAGCGGCTTAAATCGCCCTCGCACTTTCATTCGCGTAACAGTTAATTGCGCAAAGTACGACATCTAAAAATCAATTGACGTTCAGCGATACCCATTCTGCGCAGCCCTTCTCATGCTTGGCCCAATGCTTCCCTCGCTTGCAAACCTATCACCCTGAGCTATCCTTTGTGAGAACGGTTCGCATGACAACGATCTGAATCGGTTGGCAGCATCAAGGCATTCCAGAAACTCAATGGAAAAGGACCATCACCGCGACAAAGCAACTAAGAAATCTGTTGCGCCAAAATCATTTCTGCACGTGAGTGGGTCTGAAAATGTCACCGAATCTGAGGGGCGTCGGATTCGCGAATTCTATCGCGACTATATCGGCGAACTCGCACGGACGCTGCGGCGGATGTTCGGAGATGGCCCGCCCGACCCAGATGATATTGCCCAAGACGCTTTCCAGAAGCTGATTGAGCGAGGCGACTTGGGATCAATCAAAAACCTCAGAGCCTTTGTCTGGCGGACGGCGCGCAATCTTCTGACCAATGCCAAAAACCGAAACTCGATGCGATCTCGGTATGATTACGAGATTGAGCAATTCTATTTTGCTTTGAATGGTTACGGTTCGTCGACCGAAACTGTCATTGAGGCGAAGGAGCAAATTGCCCTGATCAATGATATTCTTATGACGATGCCAAAAATGCGCCGAAGAGCATTCGTATTAAACCGCGTTGAGGGGCTCTCCATTGCGGATGTCGGTCGACGTCTTGGGATGAGTCGCCCGGCGGCATCCAAACACATCATACGCGCGATGGCCGATCTCGAGTCGGCTTTGGCTGAGTGCTATGAGGGAGATGTGTGATGTCATCGGATCAGATTGAACGCATGAGAGCGTTGCGGAGAACAGCGCATAGCTGGCGCGAAAAACTCGCCGATCCCAGCACGACACCGGAAGATCGCGAAGCCTTTAAAAATTGGCGAGCCGCCAATGAAGATCATGCTCTGGCCTATGATCGCGCGGTGACGTTCGATCAAGCGCTTGGAGAACTCCGTCGCCAAGACTTTCGAGGCGAACTTTTCGAGACGTCTTCGCGAGAGCGATTTCTTGGTGGGTTGGTCCGCCCCCTGCGGCGCGGCCATTTCAAGATCGGCCTGGTAAGCGCTGGAGTCGTCGCGGCGGCGGTCATGGCCGGTCTATCCCTTCAGATTTTAGATCAAACCGTCGCAACCCATGATGCGATGAATGCGACGGTTATTGCCTATGAAACTTCAGGCAATGAGATCCGAGACATCACACTCTCTGATGGCTCGGTCATGACCATCGGTCGCACGACCGAAGTTCAAACCTCATTTACTGAAACCAGTCGAACCGTCACGCTCATAAAGGGGGCCGCGATTTTTGACGTTGCCCCCGAGACGGCGCGACCATTCTCCGTCGAGGCGGGGGAACTCACCGCGACGGCCCTCGGAACGGCTTTTGATGTTCGATTCAATGGCGGCACATCTCGCGTCGCCGTACAAGAGGGAAGCGTTTCAGTTTCCTATCCTTTTATTTTGGATGGCGCATTATCTTCATTGACGACGCAGCAAAAGCTGTCTCAAGGCGAACAGGTTTTTGCCTCAGCAGACTTTGGGCTCTCAAATATATTTTCGATCGACCCATCCGATGTCGGGGCTTGGCGTGAGGGCAGGCTGATTTATCGAAACGCATCGGTTGAAGAACTCGTTGCAGACGCCAATCGTTACGACAACCGCATGATCAAAATAGAGAATGGATCCGAAACGATCGCGGGGCTGACTCTGACCGGATCATTCTCGTCCAACAATATTGATCGAATGCTGCTCAGTTTGCAGGATGTGCACCCGATAGACGTCATTTTCGAAAGTGATGAACAGGTTGTTTTGCGTCGCCGCGACCCTGTGAATTAGAATAGGCTCTGGTTTTCAAATCTTTCTTCCGTTCGCCGGTTACGCTTTTCGAGGCTCGTTTGTCATTGGGATGAATGTGCGAATGAATAGCATTCGCCTAAACGAAATCCTGAGAGAAAAACCTTGAATAATCATCACCTTAAAACATTCAGAACATGCATCCTCCCAAGTATTTTTGTTGCTTGTATGGCGGGTAGCGTAACAACCGTCGCCTATGCTCAAGATAATTCGAGGAGCTCTGAGGTCGGCCCAATAGACGCGCCTGCCGCGGATCTTGGCGAAACACTTATCGTTCTATCACAAGCATTCAACAGGGACATTGTTGGTGCAGATTCTCTGATCGTCGGAAAACAGTCTGCGCCGGTGCAAAACGCCGGCTCAATAGAACAAGCTTTAACCCAGGCACTCTCAGGAACCGGGCTTAGTTACTCTTTATCTCAATCTGGCGCATATGTCATAAACACGGCGCCCCCTGAACCTGTTAACAGCGAACAAAACGTCAGCTCAATACCGGCTTCTGCGGAAACCGCACAAGATGATGTACCAGCACTGCTCAACGAACCGATTGTGATTTATGGACTGCGCGATACGCTCAGCTTGACCGATGTCACTTCCAGCCTTTCGCTAACAACAGGCGAAGAAATCGAACGCGAAACATTGGTCGACCTTCGAGATGTCCTCGCGCGCGTGCCTGGCGTCAACAATCCAGAAGGCAGCAGCCTTTCCATTCGCGGCGTGGATAGAGCTGGCCCAAGTGGCGGGATTGGTGAAACCCTTACAGTCTATGTCGATGATAGCGCTATTGCGCTCGGAGGCATAAATACAGGGCCGTTCAGCATCTGGGACCTCGAACAAGTCGAGGTCTACCGCGGACCGCAATCGACCAATCTTGGCCGCAATACGCTTGCCGGCGCCATCTATATACGGACCGCTGACCCGACCTATGACTGGAACGGAAAGGCACGGTTAGAGATCGGCAGCGAAGAACAACGCTGGGGCGCTCTCGCCTTCGGCGGCGGTCTGATCGAGGATAAGCTCGCGTTTCGCGTGGCCGCGGATTATCGCGAAGATGACGGGTTCAACACGAACACATTTTTGGACGAGCCAGCGGATGCGACAAAGCTCTGGAATACACGTCTGAAGGTTCGGTTCGATCCGATTGAAGACCTATCTATAATTTCGACCACCAGTTACTCTGAAAACCGTATTGGGTTTTCCTCCCTGTCGCCGACCAATGGCGTCCCGAATGGACCGCAATTGCCGCCGGATGAGGTTAGCCGAGAAATCGCCGAAGATCTGGATTCCTTTGCCGACGGCGGCACTTTTATTCAGACGATCAATGCCAACTGGCAAATCAGCGATATGATCAGCCTTCAATCGATCACCTCATACAGAGAGAGTGACGAGTCCCGTGCAGACGATTTCGACAACTCAATCCTGCCCGTGGCCTCATTGATTACCGAAGTTGATAATTCCGCATTTTCCCAGGAACTTCGATTGAGCCTGACCACTGATCGATTGGATGGGGTCGTCGGGGTCTTCTATACAGATCGCGAAGGCGACACGGCGCAAACCCTCACAACACCTGCGAACCTGCTTCCGAATCTTGGATTCCTACCATCAAATGTATTGGTGATCCGGGACATATTCCCAACCAATTCTACGCAGAATTATGCGGTGTTTGCGGATGGGGAGTATCAACTCACCGATTCTATCGAGCTACTGTTTGGTATCAGATACGATGTTGAGGACACCGAAGTTACAAGTCGACAAAACGTTAGTGCGACGAATGTACCGCCCCCTCTATTGCCTGCCTTCGCGCCGCTTTTGGGCGAGACAGAAGAAGCTGCGGTTGACGCATCGTTCGATGCCTTCCTGCCAAAAGCAGGTCTGCGCTGGAGCCTCTCTGATGATACCAAACTCGCCTTTGTCGTTCAGCGCGCCTATCGGGCGGGAGGTAACCAGGCCAGTCTGGGCGATGGCCGCTTAGTCGATTTTGACCCGGAATTTTTGTGGAATTATGAAGCCTCATTGCGCACTGCGCTCTTGGACGGCGCAATGACGTTCGCAGCAAACGCTTATTATTCGGACTGGCGGGATCAGCAGGTGCTACAACCCGACCCTTTATTTCCGCAATTTGGGGTGACCGTGAATGCTGGGGAATCTGAGCTATTTGGTATTGAAGCCGAGGCTGAATACTTTTTGACGTCAGAGCTAAGTGTCTACGGAGCGGCCGCCTACACCAAGACCGAATTTGTCGATTTTCCGAATGGACGGTTTGATCCCAATGCACCGATAGGTCCATCAAACCTTCCAGATTTCAACGGCAATAGGTTCCCGAATGCGCCTGAAGTTTCCTGGAATGCGGGTATTAGCTACGAGGGAAGCAATGGCGTTTTTGCTGGACTCGATGTGAACCACCAGAGCTCTGCATTTCTTAACGCAGAGAATGATGGCACTCAGACAAGAGAAGCCTTCACGCTGGTGAATGCCCGTATCGGATACCAGATCAATGAACGCGTCCGGGTCAGCGGGGTTGCGCGCAATCTCTTCGATGAGGCGTATTTTCTGCGGGTCAATCGCTCCCTATTCGGCGGAACGGCCAGCCTCGGCGATCCGTTCAGCTGGGCGCTGAGGCTGGATGTAGATTTCTAGTCTCCCCGCAAAAGTACGAAAATACGATGTTTATCCTTCTCTGGGCAATCTGTCTGATTTTTGCGTCCACCGCTCTCCTGTATCAAGCGGATGCTAAGCGGTCCTTGTTTGCTGCGGTGCGAAATCAGAACACACTTCGCCCGGGCGTCCGAGGGTGCAGTCATGTGTGGACGGCTCCGTTTATGCAAGTGCTAAATGATTGCTAGAGATCTGCAGGGATGCGGTCATGTGTTCGGCCTGTTTACGCGGTATGGTTCGCCGCTGGCCCTGATGAAGTCCGCTTGCCGAGTTCCATACAGTCTATCGGATTTATCATCCTGACAGCACCTCGGAGGGTGTTGTCAGTCTAACGCGAACCCGTCTCCAGCATCGTTTGGGGTAGGGGCTTTTATACAGCCAGAAGTAGGCGCCATTCAGAGAGGGAGGCGTTTCTCATCGATTTGAAGGTAGAGCGGTGGTTGATGTGGCGGTCTAAATTGAAGTGATTGTGAAACGAGGCATGGGTCGAAACGAATTTCTACAGGTTCGACATTCGCCTGAATCTCGACATAGCTCGTTCTCGCCTTCGGAAGGGTAGGTGGCTGTTCTCTGCGCGATTGTTGAGATTCCGACCGACCTGCTGGCGGTCTTCGTATCCGATCTCTTTCATAGCGGCGCCGTACGAGCGAAGCCGGTCGGTGACGACCGTCCTCGGTGATCCATATCGCTTCATGGCTTTCTTCAGAAACCTAAGCGCAGCGGGTTTATCCCGGGTTTTGGTGACGTCGCTTTCCAACCCTTTGCCTTCATGATCCAATGCGCGCCAGAGATCGTGCTG
>JBCCXW010000081.1:0-14396 GCA_039191105.1 Pseudomonadota bacterium | reverse complement strand
CAGGCTTTGCAAGTTTCTGGGAGGAAACGCTGCAATCACTTTAGGGCGTGACCATTCGGTCGCGCCTTTTTTCTTGCCTTGCCGAAGCGGAGCGTAACGGACGCCAAAAAAGGCGGTTCCGAACTGAAAACCGCCAAGACTGTGGAGTGAGCTTATCAATCATTTGGCGTGCGGGGAGAGAGAGAGGGTCGGACGCCGCCTGATCATTTATTATTGATAATCAATAATACTTTATCGTATTTCGTCAACAACCTTCACAGAAAAATCTATCTGAAACTTTCGTAAGGAACGTTCTGCCGCTTTATATGCTTAACGGTGAAAGGATTTTTCGTGTCTCGGCGAGTGATGCAAAATAATTTGCCGCGTCACCTCTTGAGTTGACATTTGCGAGCAGGCTGGCCAAGCGTGCGGTCGCATCTTTGAGATGGTTTGAGACACGCTTATCGGGAGCAGAACATGTTGGATCCGCGTCAGCATCTTATGCCGGTCTATCGGCCGCCAGAAGAGGCCTTCGAGCGCGGTGAGGGCGTGCGCCTATTCACTGAAGATGGTAAATGCTATCTCGACTTTGTGGCCGGTATTGCCGTCAGTGCGCTCGGTCATTCACATCCCGCTATGGTCGATGCGCTGCGCGAGCAAGCTGGCAAACTCTGGCATACGTCAAACATGTTCCGCGTGCCAGCCGGTGAAACGCTGGCCCGCAAAATGTGCGAGCGTCTGCCATTTGCCGAGCGCGTCTTTTTCACCAATTCTGGCACTGAGGCCATTGAGTGCGCCTTGAAGTCCGCGCGCAAATATCACTGGGCCAATGGCGACCCAGACCGCTATGAGATTGTTACCTTTAGCGGCGCGTTTCACGGTCGCTCTTTGGGCGCCATCAATGCTGGCGGGAACCCAAAATATCTCGAAGGGTTTGGTCCAAACCTGCCTGGATTTACGCAGGTTGAGTTTGGCGACCACGATGCGCTCGATGCCGCGATCACGGAAAAGACCGCAGCCGTATTGGTTGAGCCGGTGCAAGGCGAAGGCGGGGTACGGGCCATTCCTGAGGCAGAGTTGACCGCTCTGCGTAAGACCTGCTCCGAACGCGGCGCGCTTTTAATCTATGATGAAGTTCAATGCGGCATGGGGCGAACCGGGCAATTGTTTGCGCATCAATGGGCCCCGGAGGCAGAGCCCGATATTATGTGCGTTGCCAAAGGTGTCGGCGGCGGCTTTCCGTTTGGGGCCTGTTTGACCAGCGGCGCCGTTGGCGATGCCATGCAACCTGGCAGCCATGGCTCGACATATGGTGGTAACCCACTCGCTATGGCGGTCGGCAATGTGGTCTGGGACACGATTGCCGATGAGGCTTTCTTAGAATCAGTGCGCCGCGTGTCGGGCACCATGGCACAGGGCTTAAAGTCGCTGGCAGACAGCCATCCTGACAAAGTCGACGGTGTCACCGGCAAGGGATTGTTGACTGGCCTGCGCTTGAAAGCCCTGCCGAAACCCGTTCAGACCGCATGTCGCGAACATGGCCTATTGGTCGGGGTCGCCGGGAACAATGTTCTGCGGCTTGCCCCCCCATTGATCATTGAAGACAAAGACGTGCGCGAAGCCGTCGCGATCATGGACCAAGCGCTCGAAAGCTGGGAAATCGCCAGTTAGGCCTGCCGCCCATCTGCACTGTTTCACGGACCACAAACTGAGCGGCAGAGCAAACTGCGATGCTTTCACATTCCCTGAGATTGCCGTAAGCCTAAGTCTCGGACAACGAGGGGAGGATTATGACCGCATTCTATCTCGGGCTTGGGGCGCTGTCGGCGGTGGCCATCACGGTCGTCATTCTCTTCAATCTATTGGTGGGCAAGCGAAACATGGTCAATAATGGTTGGGCCGATATCGATGTTCAACTCAAGCGCCGATCGGACTTGATCCCGCAATTGGTCACCACCGTTCAAGGCTATGCGAGCCATGAGCGTCAACTGTTTGAAGACGTGATCATGAAACGCAATGCCGCGCTGCAAGCTGGCGATGATCCAGCGCAGCGCGGCTCGAAAGAGAGTGCTCTTGCTGCCCCTGTGACCCGGTTGATGGCGCTGGCAGAAGACTATCCCGATCTCAAAGCGAACGCTAATTTTCTCGATTTGCAGAATGAACTTTCGGAGACCGAAAACAAAATCGAAATGGCGCGGCGGTTCTACAATGGCGCGGTGCGGGAAATGAATGTCGCGGTCGAGAGTTTTCCGGGCAATTTAGTGGCCGGGCCATTTGGCTTCCGCTCGGCACAATTCTTTGAAATCAGCATCGGCGACCGGGCGGTGCCAAACTTAGACTTGGATCCATAATGCGCCGCGTATGGACCGCAGCTTTTTGGCTTTGCTTGGCGCTTTGGGCCTATCTCGATGCCGACGCTCAAGAAGAGATTCGAGCCTTCAATGTCGCGATTGAGGTCGAGCGCGATGGCGATATCGTCGTCACTGAGACGATCCGGGTGAATGTCGAGGGTCAGCAGATCCGCCGCGGCATTTTTCGCGAATTGCCCGCAGTTTATCAGGATCAAGATGGGCCTGGAACGCTGCCTTATCGCTATAATGTTCTGAGCGTGCGCAGAGACGGTCAGCGCGAACCCTATGAGCGCGAGCGAAACGCCAATGCGGTGTTGATCCGGATTGGCCAAGCAGATCGCTTCTTGGACCATCGCGAGCACGTTTACGAAATCCGCTACCGGGTCAAAAATCAAATTCGTTACGGCGAGGACGCCGACGAACTGTATTGGAATGTCACCGGCACGTATTGGATGTTTCCGATCGCCTCGGCATCGGCGCGGATCACCTTACCGAGCGGTGCACGCGTTGTGGAAGCAATTGCCTATACCGGCCGAGCCAATGTTGCAGACAGTGATTACAGCTATCGAACAGAGCGCGGCGCGCACTTGTTTGAGACCACCAATCGCCTTGGCATGCGCGAGGGATTGACCATTTCCCTCAGTCTCGAAAAGGGCGTCATCGATCCGCCCTCTTTGAGCGATCAAGGGTGGTTGTGGTGGGCACGGAATGGCGCGCTGACAGCGCTTAGCTTGTCTTTTGTCGGCCTCCTCATGTTTTACTATCGCAGCTTTGATCGGGTCGGACGTGACCCTGTGAAAGGCCCTGTCTTTCCGCAATATCAACCGCCGGAAGGCTATGGCCCTGCTGCCGCCCACCATATCTATTATCGCGGGTTTCGCGGCCATGATGATCTGATTGCCAGCATTATGGAGCTTGCTTGCCAGGGTCATTTGCGGATTGAAGTCGATCCGGGCGATAAAACCAAGACGACGCTGCATATGCAGTCTGCGCCATCCGAGGCATCGCCTGAAATGACCCGTTTATTCTCGTCTTTGTTCGCGGGCACGTCGCGTGTCGTGCTTGGCGAAAAGTACAATGCTGCGTTTACGAGTGCCTATAAGCGTTTCCGCAAATCCGTTTCCAATCGCTATGGGCGCGCCTATTTCCGCTGGAATGCCGGCTACACAATTGCGGGCAGTGTCCTGTCTGTTATTGCCCTGTACTTCGCGATTTTCCAGCACACATATTGGAGCGGGTGGCATACGACGGCCGTCCTAGCTTTGGTTGGATTGAACGGGTTGTTCATGTATTTAATGCCGGCCCCGACCCGCAAAGGCCAAGATGTGCGGACGCATTTAGAAGGCTTCCGCTTATATATGGAAAAGGCTGAGAAATTGCAGCTCAATGCAGTTGACGTCGGCTCAGATGCACCGCCGCCAATGACGGTTGAGCGCTATGAAACCTTCCTCCCCTATGCGGTTGCGCTCGGCGTTGAGCGGCCTTGGTCCGAGCATTTCGAGCGGCTGATTCCAGAGGCGGCGAAAGAGTATCGCCCGACTTGGACGAATATGAATGCCCGGGCGTTTGGCTCGATGGGAAGCATGACCAAGCGAATGGTGTCCGGCATGAGTTCCGGTGTGTCTTCATCACTGCCGCAGAGCTCAAGCAGTTCCGGTCGCGGCGGCGGCGGATTTTCGGGCGGCGGCGGGGGTGGCGGCGGCGGGGGCGGTTGGTAGCGAGTTGCCAATCCGAAGGTTTCGCTCATACTCAGCGTGGGACATGAGGAGACGGACATGGCTGTGAAGCAGAGCATTACTGGATTTGGAGGATTTTTCTTTCGCGCCAAAGATCCGCAAGCGCTGGCCACTTGGTATTTTGAAAATTTCGGCATCGACCTGACGCCAACCAGTTATGACACCCCACCTTGGCATCAAAACGAAGGCCCAACCGTGTTTGCGCCTTTCAGTGCCGATACGGAATATTTCGGACCGGATATGTCGAAGACGTTTATGCTGAACTTTCGCGTCGATGATCTCAAAAAAATGGTCGCGCAGCTGCGGGATAATGGCAATGAGGTGACGCTCGATCCGGGCAATCCATTCCCCAATGGCGTATTTGCCAATGTCTTCGACCCAGAGGGCAATCCGATCCAATTATGGGAGCCGCAGCATAATATCGATTAGTTTGCATCCTTGGCTTTCGGCCGGTGCACTAGGGTCACCAAAACCCAGGAAATGATCATTAAGAGATTCCAACTGCCGAGTTTCTCTAAGGAGACCATCTGCCAAGCCGCATGCTGATTGGGGTAGAGCCAGATCTGGGTCATTGTCGCGATGTTCTCGGCGATCCAGATGAAGAAACTGACCAGTAAAAACCCCAATAGAAGCGGCATCCGATGACGCCATCGCCAGACACGATAGTGCACTTGGCAGCGCCAAAACAGCGCTGCGGTTGCGGCGAATAAGACATAGCGCGCGTCCCATATAAAATGATGACTGAAGAAATTTGCGTAGATACCGATCGAGAGCACAAACGTCATCCAGATCGGCGGATAATGCGTCCATCGAAACGCAAACACGCGGGCGCACCGCGCGAAATATGACCCAACGGCTGCATACATAAATCCTGAAAAAAGCGGCACACCAGCAATCCGCAACACATTGTCTTCTGGATAGACCCATGACCCCATTTCGGTTTTGAAAAGCTCCATCCCCGTTCCAACCAAGTGAAAAATCAAAATCACCAAGGCCTCGCTCGGGCGCTCTAATTTGGTCAGAAGGAAGACCGCCTGAAGCAGCACCGCATAGAGCACCAGAAAATCGTAACGAGCGATCGGCATCTCGTCCGGATAGACCAAGCGCGTGGCAATCATCGCAAACAAGAGCAAACCGCCAAATAAAGACGCCCAAGCTTGCTTTATGGCAAATACGATCAGTTCAATCAGCGCGTTTGTGATCATAGTTGGACACAGGCGGCCCAGAGCGCGCTCGACTGGTGGCAAAAGGACTGTCAGGGTTTGGTCGACGCGAGACGGCGTGGCAGCAGACGGCATGGGTGCTTTTCAAATCATCAATCTGGACGAGGTTACGACGGATTTATGTTTTTTCGATCGCATGCTTAAAGACGGGGAGGTCAATGCGCCCCTTGACCAGGCTCTGAACGCAAAGGACGGCGAATGCACCTGCGCATCGCAAACCGTGAGGATATTCCAGACATCGAAGCCTTGATGGCGGTTTCTATGGCTGCCCTATTGCCAAAATTCTTAGATCCAAAGCAAGTTGAGCGGTCGAGCGAAAGCATGGGCGTGGACACACTGCTGATTGATGATGGGACCTATTTCCTTGTCCATCTTGAGGACGTCTTGGTCGGCTGTGGTGGCTGGTCCCGGCGCCGGACTTTGTTTGGCGGCAATCATACATCAGGCCGCGACGATGCTTTGGCGGACCCGAAAACGGAGCCAGCAAAAATCCGCGCCATGTATACGCATCCTGATTTCGTCCGCCGCGGGATCGGGCGCGCGCTCTTGCAGGCGGGCGAAGACGCCGCCCGCATAGAGGGCTTTAAGACGATGGAAATGGGATCGACCGCGCCGGGTCGACCGCTTTATGAGGCCTGCGGGTATGCGGTTGTTGAAGACCTTTCCCATCCGAGCGAGGATGGGACGGTGGTGCCGATCCTACGCATGCGGAAGCGCTTAATCTAATCGCTGAAGGCGCAGAGGCTCAGCGCTAAGCCGATCTTACACTTGTAATATCTACATCTCTAGATATATAGGAATAATGAGTGATACGACCGCCGCCGCTGCCTTTGCCGCCCTCGGACATCCAAACCGCGTGGCGATTTTACGTCTGCTGGTCCAGGCCGGGCCGAAAGGTCTCAATGTTTCGCAGATGCGCACGCACCTCAACTTGCCCGCAACAACCTTCGGGCATCACCTCAAAGCGATGGCGGAGGCCGGGTTGGTGACCCAATCCCGGCAGGGTCGGTCACTCGTCTCGCAGGCAGATTATGCGCGCCTCAAAGGACTCGTCGCCTTTTTAATGGAGGATTGCTGCCGCGGTGTATTTTCGCCTCAAGCCAATGCATTGGAGACCACATGAAACGAATTCATATCCATATCCGCGTGGATGACCTAGACGCGACACGTCGGTTTTATTCGGCCCTGCTCGGGCAAGAACCGACGGTCGTGAAACCCGATTATCTCAAATGGATGGTCGATGATCCGCGCCTCAATCTCGCCGTCAGCCCCGCGCGCCAAGCACGTCTCGGCGTCGACCATGTCGGAATTCAAGTGGACAGCGATGAAGCGCTCGATCAGGTCAATGCCCAGCTAAACGCCGCAGAGCAAGCGACCTGGCCTGAACGCGGTGCCAATTGCTGTTATGCCCATTCGAACAAAAACTGGGCCCGAGATCCGCAAGGCGTGGTCTGGGAAATGTTCCACACTATGGGGTCCATCCCAACCTATTCCAGCGATAACGACGCCGCGGCCGAGACCATCAAAGCCTGGACGCCGGAAGACAAAGCTGCGGCAGAAGCCAAAGTCAGGGCCTGTTGCGGTTAGGGTCGAATTGGGCTGATGCAGCTTGACTTCGCGAATGGTGGCCTTCGGCATTGAAATGCGCTAAGAGCGCCGCTTCCTTTTTGAGCGGAGGGGCACATGGCCTACCGGCATTTCATCGATTTATGGCAGCTTGAGGCAAGCGAGTTGCGCGGGATTCTCGATCAAGCCCAGATGATGAAGCGTGCCCGACACGGCTGGCCGAAAGGCAAACAAGACGCCGATGCACCGCTGTCCGGATATACTATGGCGATGGTGTTCGAGAAAAATTCAACCCGCACACGATTTAGTTTTGAAGCAGCAATGCGCCAGCTTGGCGGCGACTCGATTATTGCCACGGCGTCCGATATGCAACTTGGTCGCGGCGAAACCGTGGAAGACACCGCGCGCGTGCTCAGCCGCTATGTCGACTTGGTCATGCTGCGCGCCAATAGCCATGGCGATTTGGAGCTGTTCGCTGAAGCCGCCAGTGTGCCAGTTATCAATGGCCTGACCGATCGCTCGCATCCATGCCAGATTTTAGCGGATCTGATGACCCTTGAAGAGGCGGGTCTCGACCTGAACGGAGCGCGTTTGGCATGGGTCGGTGACGGCAACAATGTCTGTTCCAGTTTCATCCATGCTGCCCCGAAGTTTGGTTTCTCACTCGCAATCGGAACGCCTGACCGTTACGCACCAGACGAAGAAGACGTTGATATCGCGCGCGAGCTTCAAGGTCGGATTGATCTATTCGACACGGCCGAAGAAGCGGTCGCCGGGGCAGATGTGGTGATCACGGACACATTTGTTTCCATGGGCGATCATGACGGCCAAGAGCGCTTGGCTGAGCTTGACCCTTATGCGGTGACGGAGGAGCTGATGGAATTGGCCCAATCTGAGGCAAAATTCCTCCACTGCTTGCCAGCGCATCGCGGCGAAGAGGTCGACGCTGAGGTGATTGATGGTGCGCAGTCCTTAGTCTGGGACGAGGCTGAAAACCGGCTGCATGTGCAAAAAGCCATTATGCGCTGGTGCTTGCATAAGTAATGGCTGCCGACATTTTAATTCTGGTCGACGCCGATGCGTGCCCGGTGAAAGATGAGACGTATAAAGTCGCGCTGCGCTACCAGGTGCCTGCGATTTTGGTCAGCAATAGCTTTTTACGTGTTCCGCCGCACCCGTTGATCCAATTGGTGACGGTCAGCGATGGGTTTGACGCCGCCGATGATCATATCGCCGAGCGCGCCAATGCGGGCAGTGTCGTGGTTACGGCGGATATCCTGCTCGCCGAACGGGCGTTAAAGGCGGGCGCCATGGTGCTGTCGCCCACCGGCAAACCGTTCACGGAGAATTCCATCGGCGGTGCCATTGCGACACGCGCGATCATGGCGGATTTGCGGGCTGGAGGCGATCAAATCGGCGGCGCTGCGCCATTCTCAAAAGCCGATCGTTCGCGTTATCTTTCGGCCCTGGATGAAGCCGTAACGCGTTTGAAGCGACAGCAATCCTAGGCTGGCCGTCGGGTCCGATCGACGGCCCAGGCAAGCATAGTCAGCAGGCTGAAAGCGACCAAAGCCATAATCGCAAATTGCGGGATCGCCGGTGGATGATCGACCGGCAGATGATTGTAGATCTGCAGCATCAGCATGAAGCCAATCAAGAGCAATGGTGCGACGCGACCGATCAGGCCTTTCGGTTTTGTGTGCGCCAAGTAAAGCGCGCCACCGACCAGTAGCAAACCGATTTCGACCACTTGGGTCCAAAACAGGCTGTTCCACAGCCCGAGCCCAACCTTTGGCCCGCCAAACCACAAAGCGAGATCTGGACCATGGGCGATCAAATCGGTCAGCCAATGACTGAACACGGCGAGCCCGATGATAACCCCCGCGGCGATCGCCTTCGCGCCGCGCCGCAGGGCCGCGTAAAGCAAGCCGGCGGCAATTGACCAGATGATGACCGCGACCAGCGAGTGCGTATAGGGCATATGATGCAAATCCAGGATCGATGCTTCCATAAAGCCTGGCGTAACATCGAATTTCTCGATCCCAGCCAGGACGAGCCCGGCCCAGGCAAAGTCCACCAGCTGCACCGCGACAAACAATTGCCATAGCGGGATAGAGGGTTTCACCGCCCGCGCCGCAAAAGCGGCACCATAATGTCCGATAAACACTCCGCTTTCCTCCCAGTTTGTAGAATGAGGGGTCATGCTGTGGGCGTCAATGTCACGCTTCCGAGCAAATATGACGATTGACGCCGAAACCGCCGGATATACAAACTGGGCCAGATTATAGCCTTCATTAAAGGAGCGCCTCAGAATGTTTCAGCGCACGCTTATGCCCGTCCCCAAACTCAATTTCCTCGCAGCCCTCTTGGCCACGACTGCATGGGCGTCCGCATGTGTGGCGGTGCCAGCTGAAACGGAACCAACAGCGGCGCCGGCGCCGGAAGTTGCCGAGACGGCGGCGCCAAAGCCCGTTATCGCCTCCATCGAGGATATGCCGCGCTTTGCATATGAGATTGATCTCCTACCCTCCGAACTCTTGGTCAGCGATCGATTGCTGAGCGAGTATGGCCCATTGCTGCGGGCGGATACCAAGTCTGTCCTTGAGACCTATGAGATTTCCGACCCCGCCACCGAGTCTGGGTTGATTGGTGACTTGGCGATCCTGGATTTGCTAGACGGTGATCCTGAAAGCGTCATCGCACACGTCGCGGAGATGACGGCATTGGCTGAAAAACCGGCTGAAAAATACACCACAGCTATGTTCACCGAAACGCTCGCAAAGGCGCGTCTGGCCGACCGTGAGGTGTCCGATGTGTTCGCGGAAAAACTGGCAGCCATGCCGTTCGCGGTGGTTCAAGAAAATGTCGAAAGCGCAAAAGGGTCGCTGGAGGTCTACAGTGAGAATCTCGTCCTCGGAATGGTGCAAGGGCAATTCGATGATGGCGCGTTGGACCGCGGCTCGATCAGCAAAGACGTGCTCTCGACGCTCATCAGGATGCGCTATCTGCGCGATTTGGTGGTGCCCAACAAGGAGGCCATGATCGCGCCTTTGGACGAATACATTGACGCCAATGCGGTTGAGAAACCGAACATATGGCCAGCGAGAGATGTCGATCTGACCGGCGCGGAGAATTTGAGTGAGGTGGTGGTTGTCGCCTGGGATTCAGGCGTCGATGTCCCGCTCTTCGAGACACAATTGTGGCAGAACCCGAAGGAAGCCAAGGACGGGAAGGACACCGACGGCAATGGCTTTGTCGATGATGTCAACGGCATTGGATTTAATATTGAAGGCGACAAGACACCCTTGCTTTTGCAGTCTGTTGAAGCGCTCAATCAGTCTGAAGCCGATGTCCGCGGCGATATCAAAGGCTGGCTCGACAATTCAGCCAATGTCAATTCCGACGAATCCTCTGCGATCAAAGCGAAAATTGCCAATTTCGAGCCGGATGAAGTCCAGCCATTTTTTGAAGACCTCAACCTTTATGCCAACTATTCGCATGGCACGCATGTTGCGGGCATCATGTTAGAAGGCAATCCCGCGGCGCGTTTGATGACCGCCCGTCTGACCTTCGATCATCGCATGAAGCCGGCCCCTTATCTGGAAGAGAACGCGACCAAAGACGCCGCAGCGATGCGCGAGACAGTGGCTTATTTCCAAGCCAATGGCGCGCGGATCGTCAATATGTCTTGGGGCGGATCGCCGGAGGCGATTGAGTACACTTTAGAAGTGAACAATATTGAATCCGATCCGGATAAACGGCGCGCGCGCGCATATGCGATTTTCGAGATTATGAAGAGCGCTTTGGAAGAAGCGATCATCGGCGCGCCGGAAATCCTATTTATTGCCGCTGCAGGCAATAGCGACGGCGATGCGTCGTTCTCAAACTTCTACCCCTCAGGCATTATCGCCGACAATCTGATTACAGTGGGCGCGGTGGATCAAGCTGGCGACGAAACGGGCTTTACCAGCTATGGCCCAACCGTGGTCTTGCATGCCAATGGATATGAAGTGAACAGCGAAGTTCCAGGCGGCTACGAAATGCCGTTTTCCGGCACATCGATGGCAGCGCCGAATGCGGCCAATTTAGCTGGGAAAATGCTGGCGATCGATCCAAGCCTAAGCGTCGCTGACTTGATTGGCATTATGCGCGACACTGCGGACACCACGGAAGATGGGCGCCGTTTCCTGATTCACCCCGTTAGTGCCATTGCGGCGGTTCAAGCCCGCACCGGCTAAGCCCGACCAACGCCCATCACCAGGCTCTTTCGCTTCGCTTTGAAACGCACTAAGAGCCGCGCATGAACGGATTTCTCCTTGTGGCCTTAGGCGGCGCGATTGGTGCATGTTTGCGCTACAGTGTCGGATTGGCCTTCGCCGCGCATGGCGGGGTGTCCGGCGCATGGGCGACACTTGCCGTCAACATTATTGGCAGCTTTTTGCTCGGAGCGCTGATGGGCTGGTTTGCCAGCCGCGAGGTTGCCTGGGAGACCACGCTTTGGCTGCTGTTCGGGGTCGGCATGATGGGGGCGTTCACGACCTATTCTGCGTTTTCGAAAGACACCGTTGAGATGTTCATAAATGGCACCATTGTCAGAGCCCTCATCTATGCCGGACTTAACTTGGTCGGCGCGATCGCGGCCTTCGCAGCAGGCTTATTGGCGCTGAAACGGTTGCTCGCATGAACCGCCAAGTGATCACAGAGACCGTCAGCGACAAAGAGGGTGGAGTGCGACTGGATCGCTGGGTCAAACGACGCTTGCCAATGACGCAAGGCGAGCTTGAGAAATTATTGCGGACCGGCCAGATCCGGGTGGATGGCGCCCGCGCGAAAGCGAATACGCGGTTGGAAGCAGGGATGGCGGTGCGTCTGCCACCGTTTGCGTCGAAAGCCGCACAGGATGCAGACACCCCATGGCGCGCGCCGAAACAGCCAAACGCTAAAGCCTTGGCCTTCTTGCGGCCGCTCATATTGTATGAGGATGACGAAATGTTCGTCCTCAACAAGCCCGCCGGGATTGCTGTGCAAGGCGGCACGGGGCAGGGCGGGCGCCATATTGATGGTATGTTAGATGCGCTCTCGGAGGGCGAGCACCGGCCGCGCTTGGTGCACCGGCTCGACAAAGCGACATCGGGCCTGCTGCTCATTGCCAAACACCCCGCCGCCGCGGCACGGCTGGGTGATCTGTTTCATTCACGCGATATGGACAAGATTTATTGGGCCGTCACAGTAGGCGTGCCGCATCCGCCGGCGGGGCAGCTGCGTTCATGGATGCGCAAAGGGCTCGGAGAGGAAGGCCGCGAACGAATGGTGATGGGCGTGCATGGCGATAAAATCTCAAAGCATGCCATCACCGACTATACCGTTGTCTCCACGGCGGCCCGGCGCGCCGCTTGGGTCGCCTTGAAGCCGTCGACCGGCCGCATGCACCAGCTGCGCTTTCATATGCACGAACTTGGCACGAGCATTCTCGGCGACACAAAATATGTCACCCGCCGCGAGGTGCCGCTGGGAGTGTCAAAAGGCCTTCATTTGCATGCCCGCGCGCTGGTTGTTCCGCGCCAGTCCGGCAAACCGCTTACTCTACAAGCGCCGCTCTCTGGGACCATGAAACAGACCTTTGAAACCCTCGGTTTTCTCGAAAGTGAGGCGGGTAAGGATCCGCTGGCACTGTTTTTTTAGTCCGATCGGCGGGTCTGGCGTGGCTCACTTGGATAAACCGGAAACCGAATAAAAGGCTGAACAGGCCAACAGATCCGGTGCCCAAAAGCACCGCCTGTCTGATATAGAAAAAGATCGAATGGTCCTGAATAAAGAGTCCGAAAAGCGACAGGACACCGGCTAAGGCCCATATGTTGAGCGCAATGGTCGCATATCCTAAAAACAGGGCCCGCCAAGCGGCGCGGTTAGCGCTCTTTCGGATCAAGCGCGTCTCGTAACCCATCGCCGATAAAGTTCAGGCAAAGCAACGTGATCATCATTGTGAGCGCTGGCGCCATCAGCATCCACGGTTTGTCTTGCATTTCTTTGGCGCCATCAGAGATGAGAACACCCAAAGAGGTCAGTGGCTCATTTACGCCGAGGCCGAGGAATGAAAGGAAGCTTTCGGCCAGGATCACAACCGGGATGGTCAAGGTCACATAGACGGCGACCGGGCCGACCACATTGGGCAGTATATGACGGCGGATAATTGTAAAAAAGGGAACCCCCGTGGCGCGGGCCGCTTCGATGAATTCCATATTTTTAAGCGCCAGCGTTTGCCCGCGCACGATCCGGCTCATGGTCAGCCACTCAACCGCGCCAATCGCGGCAAATATCAGAATGATGTTTCGCCCAAACACGGTCAGTAACAGAATCACGAAGAAGATGAAGGGCATCGCATAAAGCACGTCGACGAAGCGCATCATAATATTGTCGACACGCCCGCCGACAAAGCCCGCCACTGCGCCCCAGGTCACGCCAATGATCAACGAGACAATGGTCGCCACCATGCCGACCGCGAGTGAAATGCGCAGCCCGATCATCAACCGGGCGAGGCTGTCCCGCCCTTGCGTATCGGTGCCAAGCAAATGCAGGTTCTCGAAGGTGGGCGGCAGTTCAACATTCGACGATATGGTGCGATAATCATGCACCCAAACAAATGGCCCAAGCGCTGCGATCAACACCATGATGCCCAAAACCCACATCGAGACGACGGCAGCTTTGTTCCGAAACAGCCGCGCTTTGGCATCGTCCCAGAGCGAACGCCCGCCTTGGATGGCTGTCTCAACTGCGGCTTTGCGACCGGTCAGATCCAAAGTGTCAGTCATATTTCACCTTCGGATCGAGCAGCGCATAGAGAATGTCGGCCAATAGGTTAAACAGCACAATCAGGGTGGCATAAATGATCAGCGCGCCCATCACCAAAGTGTAATCGCGATTGATCGCGCCATCGACAAAGTATGATCCCATGCCTGGCAACCCAAAGATCCGCTCAATGACGAGCGAGCCTGTCATCACCCGCGCCATGGCGGGGCCGACATAAGAGACCAAAGGCAGGATGGCGGACGGCAGAGCGTGCTTGACGACAACATCGCGCTCGCTCAGTCCTTTGGCGCGGGCGGTGCGAATGTGACCGGACCGCATGGTCTCGATCACGCTGGCCCGCATTAAGCGGGAAATGATGGCGATTTGCGGCAGGGCCAATGTCACCACGGGCAAGAACAGATACTCAAACGAAAACCAACTCGGAATCACTGGGCAGCGGCCGTTTGGTTGCAACACTTCGATACACGGATCCCCCAATCCGCCAACGGCAAACCACCCGAAGGTGAGTGCGAATAAGAGGATCAGGAGTGGGCCGGTGACAAAAGTCGGGATTGAGATGCCTGCCATCGCAAATCCCATCACCGAATAGTCGACCGCCGTATTCTGCCGCAACCCGGCATAGATCCCCATCGCTGTGCCAACGATGATCGCGAGGGTGATGGATAAAAACCCAATCGCGAGACTGATCGGCAAGCCCTCAGCGATGAGGTCGTTCACGCTTTTGCCAAGCGTTT
>JBCCXW010000080.1:0-14647 GCA_039191105.1 Pseudomonadota bacterium | reverse complement strand
GGGGCTGGCGGTTGTGGACCCGCGACCAGCCGGGGCGCCGGGTGTGGCCGAGGATGGCATGATCCGCGCCGTGAGCTTGGTCAATGGAGATGGTCTGCGACGTATCTTTACCAATCTTGTCGACAATTTTACCAGTTTCGCACCGCTTGGCGTCGTTTTGGTAGCGATGCTGGGTGTGGGCGTCGCGGAAAAATCTGGGCTTTTATCGGCAGCCGTCCGCAGCATGGTCCTCGGCGCGCCGCGCCATTTGGTGACCGTTGCCATCGTATTTGCCGGGATCGTTTCAAACACCGCCTCCGAAGTCGGATATGTCGTCCTGATCCCGCTGGCGGCAGCGATTTTCTATGCCTTAGACCGCCATCCGCTGGCCGGTATGGCGGCTGCGTTCGCTGGGGTGTCTGGGGGGTATAGCGCCAATCTCTTGATTGGGACGATTGATCCTTTGCTCGCCGGGATCACAGAGGAGGCGGCCCAGCTGATCGATCCAAGGTACCAAGTCGTCGCTACGGCGAATTGGTACTTCATGGTCGCGTCGACCTTTTTGATTACGCTGGTCGGATCTTTGGTGACGATCTTCATCGTGGAACCACAACTTGGAGCCTATGACAGCGCGCGCGCCGACAAAACCATTCTCGACAAATCGATGATGGAACAGTTGCAAGATAAAGAGAAAAAGGGTTTGGCCTGGGCCGGGGTTGCTCTGCTCGGTGTCCTTCTGGCAATGGCCTTTTCGCTTTTGCCGCGGGAAGGCCTGACCCTCCCGTTCACATCATGGGTTTTCGGCGGGGAGTTTATTCCTGGGTGGGGCGTGCTGCGCGATCCCGAGACGCAAGATGCGATGCGATCGCCCTTCTTTGGTGGTTTCGTCGTGTGGATCCTAATCTTCTTCATGGTCACAGGTTACACGTACGGGCGTGTCGCGGGGACGATGAAAGGCGACCGCGATGTGATCGACGCGATGGCCGACGCGCTGGCCTCCTTGGGACTGTACATTGTCTTAGTGTTTTTCGCCGCCCAGTTCGTGGCCTTTTTTGGTTGGACCAATCTCGGGGCGATCAGCGCCGTTGCAGGCGCAGAATTCTTGAAAGAGAGCGGGCTGACCGGTCCGGTGGTCTTCTTCTTTTTCATCTTTATGTGCGCTCTGATCAATCTTTCGCTGGGGTCAGCGTCCGCGCAGTGGGCCGTAACCGCACCGATTTTCGTGCCTATGCTGATGTTGATCGGGTATTCGCCAGAGGTCATTCAGGCAGCCTATCGGATCGGGGATTCAACCACCAATATCATCACCCCCATGATGAGTTATTTCGGCCTCATCCTCGCTTGGGCTAGCCGCTATGACAGAGATCTCGGCGTCGGGACCCTGATTGCCATGATGCTCCCGTATACGATCTTCTTCATCGTTACCTGGTCCGCCTTCTTCGTGTTTTGGACCTTTGGATTGGATCTACCTGTCGGACCTGGTGCACCGACCTTTTATGAGAGCTAACGCAGCGAACTCGAGAGAACGAGCAAGGCGGACAGTGTGCGGTGCCCGCTTGCTCAATAGTTCTGCTACCGACGAGTCGACGCTAGTCTTCGTCCTGCGACACCACCAATCCGCGATTGATCAAGAGCGGTTCGGTCCGCGGCTCACGCCCGCGAAAGCCGATATATGCGTCCATTGCCGGACGACTGTTGCCGGCGGAGAAAACACTGTCATAGAGCTTTTGCGCAAGCGCCTCATCAAACGGGTCGCCAGCTTCCTCAAAGGCCGCATAACCGTCATTATCGAGCACCCCAGCCCACATATAGGTGTAGTATCCACCAGCATAGAGTTCGCCCGCGAACGAATGTAGGAAATGTGGAGAGCGATGGCGCATTTCGATCTCATAGGGCATGCCCACTTGCGCAAGCACGCCGTCTTCAAAGGAGTTGACATCGAGATTGGCGATAATGTCTGGATCGCTCAGGCGATGGAAGGCGAGATCGACAAACCCCGAAGCGATGAATTCGACATTGTCGAAACCCGATTTGGCATTGCTCGCTGCGCGGACGCTTTCCAGCAAGGCTGGCGGCATCGCGTCGCCGGTCTCATAATGGCGCGCGAATTCCTCAATCACAGCGGGTTCTCGCATCCAGTGCTCATAGATTTGCGCTGGAAACTCGACGAAATCGAAATCAACCGCGGTGCCAGAAATAGAGGGATGGGTCACATCTGAGAGTAAACCATGCAGTGCGTGTCCGAACTCATGGAACACGACCTCTGCCTCCCGTAAGGAAATCAAAGCCGGTTCACCCGGGGCGGGTTTGTTGTAATTACAGGCATTGGTAATCAATGGCGTGACGTTATCGCCAAGCTTATGTTGCGTGCGCAGCGCGCCCATCCACGCGCCAGACCGCTTGCCGGGGCGGGCAAAGTAATCGCCATAAAACAAACCAAGCGGCGCGCCGTCAGCAGATGTCATTTCCCAAACACGTACATCCGGATGATAGACGGGAACATCGGTGCGCTCTTCGAACGACACACCGAACAAACGCGTGGCGACGGCAAACTGAGCATCGAGCACATTGTCTAAGGACAAATGCGCTTTGACTGCATCTTCATCGAGCGCGTAATTCGCGGCGCGGGCTTTTTCAGCATAATACCACCAATCCCACGGCTCCAGAGGGTGTTCTGCACCAAGGTCCGCCATGATCGCCCGGATTGCCTGTTCTTCTTCCTCGGCTTTTGCTCTGGCGCCCAGCCAAACTTCGCTCAGAAGACTGTGCGCGGCTTCCGGCGTTCCGGCCATAGTGTTGGCAGTCCGGAAGGCGGCAAAGGTCTCAAACCCGAGCAGATTGGCGCGCTCCAGGCGCAGCAACAGGATTTGCCGGATATTCTCTTCATTATCGAACGCATTGTCATTATCGCCGCGATTGGTCCAAGCATTAAAGACTTTTTCGCGCAGATCGCGACGTGTCGAGAAAGTCATAAACGGTTCGAAGGAGGAGCGCGCGAGCGTGATCACATGTGCGCCGGCCATGCCGCGATCAATGCCCGCTTGCGCGGCGGCGCTGAGCGCTGAGCTCGGCAACCCAGCTTTGTCCGCGTCAGAGTCCAAAACGAGCGCGAAGGCTTCCGCGTCTTTTTGAACATTTTGACTGAAGGCCGTATAGCGCCCGGCAAGCGCCTCTGTAATCTCGGCCAATCGATCTCGGTCGGCCCCTTCTAGCATCGCGCCAGCGCGGACAAATCGCGTATGCGCTCGCTCAAGCACGCGCGCTTGCTCTGGATCGAGATCGAGCGAATCTGACATTTGCTGCAAGGTATCTATACGCTCGAACAAGGCCTCGTTTAACGCAATTGTGCTGTTATGAGCGGCAAGGCGGGGCGACATTTCGCTTTGGATCGCGCGGATCTCATCATTGGTTGCAGCCGACGAAAGCGTCGAAAACGTGCGTTGGATCCGCTCTAAATCACCGCCTGCAAGCTCGAGCGCGACGATTGTGTTTTCAAATGTTGCCGGTTCGGGATTGCCGGTGATCACAGCAATTTCAGCCGTGTGCAATGTCATAGCTTGTTCAAAGGCGGGAATGAAATCATCGGCTGTGATCACATCAAATGGCGGCGCGTTATAAGGCGTGGTCCAGTCTTGAAAGAACGGATTTTCTAAGAGCGCGGGCTGCGTGACCGCCTCAGTTCGCGGTTCTGCGAGGGCTATGGGCGTGGCCAGCGCAATCGCCGCGCAGGTGAGCAGAAGATGGCTGCGCGAAGCCGTGCCAGAAATAGAGGTCATGTTTCGTCTCCATTAGAGGTCGAATGAACAAGCATTGTCGCGATCAGTATAGGTTTCATCAAGACCTGCAAGGGCGCGGGATCGACCCCCAGACCGCGGTTTTTGTAAAGCCAGCGCTCATCGGTCAGAATCGCTTGCGCGGGCGATGGAAAACGCCGCGTACGCGTGGGGCATGAGCCGGACCAGATTCTGAACTTGTCATCCCGCACATAAACGACGACGATGCCTGAGCAAACGCTTGGATAGACAAGGCCGATCGCAGAGGGTGCGAGACTGGACCTGACCGGTCCAGCGTTCAAGCAAGGCGGCGTCCGCCGCTGTAGGGAGAAAGAAGATGGTAGAGCTATGGACTGCGGCGACGCCAAATGGCTGGAAAATCGCGATTATGTGGGAAGAGCTGAAAGAGGCCGGGGTCGCATTGCCAGAGCTCAAGGTAGAAACCGTCGATATTGGCGCCGGGGAGCAGTTTTCAGAGAGATTCACGGCCATCAACCCGAACCAGAAGATACCTGCCCTCGTCCATGGGGATCATTGTTTGATGGAAAGCTGCGCGATCCTGCAATTCCTGGGCGAAACATACCCGTCCCCTTTATTGCCGTTGGGGTCGCAAAAGTGGGACGTGCTGCAATGGGTGTACTGGCAAGCCGCAAATTTGGGCCCCAATTTCGGCAATAAACTGAGCTATACCAGATATATGGATAATGTGGATCCGGTGCTGAAATCCCATCCTTTAGAGCGGTTTAACAAAGAAGCGCTGCGACTGTTGAGCGTGTTGTCGAACCAGCTGGGGGACAATCCTTTTATTTGCGGCGAGCAGTTCACGATCGCGGATATCGCGTCTTATCCATGGATCCGGGGTTGGAAATGGAGCAAAATCGATATCACTGCGCACCAAAACATCGTCGACTGGGTGAGCCGCGTGCGCGCACGACCCGGCGTTGATCGCGGTCTAAAATATGGCATTCCAAATGAAGAGGTCGACAAGTGGAGCTCAGATACGCGCAAACGATACGCGAAAATGGGGGCGTCCATGGCGTCGAATGAAAAGCTCAGAACGGAGCAATAGGTCAGTCGGCTTTAGCCAATCGCTTCCGCCTTTTTCCAGGCGGGGCGCTCCTGAAGACGATCCACATAGATCCGCAAATGCGCCATCTCTTCCGGCACGCACCCCAGTCGATTTGCGATAATACATGCTTGTCCGAGCATAATATCGGCGGCGGAGAATGTGCCAATCAGATAGTTCTTATCTGCGAGTGTCGCATTTACGGGGGCGAGGGATTTGGTCAGCAGCTTCTGCGCTTGAGACAATACCGTTGCATCGCGTCGCTCCTCGGGAAGAATGACCGTGTGCACCATGATTGTGTTGATCGGCGGCATCACCATGCCTTCGCAATAGTGGAACCATTGTAAATATTTCCCAAAACCAGGATCGCTGGCCGCGGGCTTCAGATCGCCTTTTTTATGTTTCTCAAGAATATACTCAACGATTGCGCCGCTTTCCCAGAGGGTTTCGTCGCCATCTTCCAAAACCGGGACACGCCCAAGCGGATGGCGCGCGCGATGCGCATCCGACTTTAAGTCTGCGGGATGAAACCGCATTATATTGAGCTCATAATCGAGCCCGAGCTCTTCGAGCAGCCAAGCAATCCTCACGGCGCGTGAGCCTGGTGCGAAATGAAGTTTCAACATAACAAAATTCCTCCAACGGACCACGCTTCGCCTGGCGGGGCAGCATCGTGCGCCTTAAACCTGTAAAACGATTTTGGTCATAATGTTCTTTTGGATCTCAGACGTCCCGCCATAAATCGTCGAGGCGCGTCCAAAGAATTGCGATTGAACCAGTTTTGGACCGGCTTCAAACAAACTGGGTTGATTGGACTGGGCCGCCTTTGGCGCCTCGTAGTGAGACGGTGTGGCGCCATACCCGACAAGCTCAACGCAAAGATCGGCAATGTCTTGGTGCAACTGCGTGCCCAACAGTTTGAGGGGCAGCGCGAGTTTCACCGCATCAAATGAGTCGCCCGGCGCTGACAGAGCCCGCGCTTCTGTGATTTCCAAAGCCGCCAGTCGGATCTCTAAGTCCGACAATCGATTGGCAAAGCTCGGATCTTCAATCAGGGGCTCAGAAAAGCTTGTCTGCGAACTCGCCATTTGGCGCAGTCGGTCGAGTTTTGCGCGGCTCTCAGCCGTATTTGCGATCCCGCCACGCTCGTGTTCGAGCAGGAATTTCGCATATGTCCAACCTTTGTTTTCTTCGCCAACGAGGTTTTCTATCGGCACACGGACATCCGTGAAGTAAACCTCATTCAAATGGTGCAACCCGTCAATTGAAACGATGGGGCGCACTTCAATGCCTGGCGTTTTCATGTCGATCAGCAGAAATGAAATGCCTTCTTGAGCTTTGACGTCCCAATCGGTCCGTACCAGGCAAAAGATCCAATCGGCCCAATGCGCCTGGGTCGTCCAGATTTTTTGGCCATTCACGATATAAGCGTCGCCGTTGCGATCCGCGCGGGTTTTCAAGGAAGCTAAATCAGACCCAGCGCCTGGTTCGGAATATCCCTGGCACCACAATTCAGTGCCTTTCTCGATGCCAGGCAGGAACCTTTCTTTCTGCGCCGCGCTGCCAAATGTGTAGATGACCGGACCGACCATAAGCGGGCCAAAGATAGAGATTTGCGGAGCACCAGCTTTTTGGCATTCCTGCTGGAAGATGTAGCGTTGGCCAAGCGTCCAACCCGGGCCGCCAAACGCGCTCGGCCACGCCGGAACCAACCATCCTTTCGCCGCAAGCTTTTCGTGCCACCAGAGCATCACGTCTTTTTCAGAGTGCTCTATCGACGTGTATTCATAGCGTTTCTCTTCGGGCAGGTTTTCATCCAAAAACGCCCGCACCTCATTCGCGAAGGCCTGATCCTCTGACGATTTTTCTAGATTCATTGCGTGTCCACTCTTTCGGTTAAAAGCTCGGAGCGATGTTTCAAAAGCTCCGAAAGGCTAGATATCGTCAAACGATCCACCGCGTCCTTTTCCGCCTGCGAAGCGCGTCGCACCGCTGACTGTCTCCCCTGAAGCGAGGACGCGATGCCCAAGGCGGTTTTCATTCGCCAAGGCATCTTCGAAAGGAAGATTCCACTGTTCGTATGCGGATTGTCGATCGCTTAGCATACACAATTGCGGGAACTGGGCCAGCTGATCTGCGATGTCGACCGCCGCATTAAGGGCTGCGCCTTCCGGAACGATGCGATTGGCAAGGCCCATTACTTTGGCCTCCTGAGCGTCGACGGGGCGGCCAGTCAATATCATATCCATCGCATTGCCCATCCCAACAACGCGCGGCAGCCTCACGGTGCCGCCATCAATCAGCGGTACGCCCCAACGCCGACAATAGACGCCGAAAATTGCAGTCTCTTCAACCACACGAAAATCGCAGATGAGAGAGAGTTCCAAACCCCCGGCCACAGCGTAACCTGAGATCGCTCCTATGACCGGTTTTGATGGACGCATATAGCTCGGCCCCATCGGTGCTGAGCCATCCATTCTATCGAGGGGCAGGGTTATCTTTGGCGTTTGCAGGTTGGTTTCGCTGACCTGCTTGAGATCAGCCCCCGCGCAAAACGTTCCGTTCACGCCATGAAACACCGCAGCGCGCAAATCATCATCATCATCAAATTCTTGAAACGCAGCCGAAAGCCGTCGCGCGGTTGGTGTATCCACCGCGTTTTTTGCCTGCGGTCGATTGATTTCGATCACGAACGTCGTGCCGAGCCGTGTCGTCTTTACCGTGTCCTCGCCCATGGCTTTCTCCCTTCTTTTTATCTTACGCTTGCGCTTTGCTGGCTAAAACACACCGCCTTTGCCTTTGCCGGAAACAAATTCGCCCGCGCCGTCTTTCGACTCCCCGCTATCGAAGACTTGTTGACCCAGCCGAAACTCATTGCGATGCGCGGCTTCCGTCGGCATATCGTATGAATCAAGCAGCGCTTTGCGATCATTCACAAGGCAGCCCCATGGGAACGCCGCCAGCTCATTGGCCAATTCTTTGGCTTTCTCAATGGCTTGTCCCTCTGGAACCACGCGATTTGCCAGCCCCATCCGATAGGCGTCTTGCGCATCCACTGCCCGCCCGGTCAAAATCAGATCCATGGCATGCGATAGGCCCAATAGGCGCGGCAGATTGATCGTCACGCCGCCGACCATAGGAACGCCAAAACGACGGTCGAACATGCCGAAAACGGCCGTCTCCTCAACGACACGCAGATCGCACCAAAGCGCCATCGCCATACCGCCAGCAACGGCATATCCCGCGACCGCAGCGATGACCGGTTTCGACGTGCGGATTCGAGCCACGCCAATCGGCGAGTCCCCCGTTTCTTCCATGCGCAACGTTTCGCCGCGGGCAATCGCTTTTAGATCTGCGCCAGCAGAAAACTGTCCGCCGACGCCGGTCAGGATGGCAACTTTTGCCGTTTCATCGGCTTCGAAGCGATGAAATGCCTCGGCAAGCGCAGCGGCGGTTTCGCGATCGATGGCGTTCCGCACTTCGGGGCGGTCTATTGTGACAATGGTCACTGGCCCCTCTTTTTCGATTTTTACTTTGTCTGTCACCGTTGCTTCCTGAAGTTAAGTTGGCTCATGCGAACATCGCGGCCATACGAGATTGCGTAATTTCACGCGCATCGGCGACAATTCGATCGATCAGTTCTTTGCAGGTTGGAACATCGTCGATGAGGCCTGCAACCAAGCCGCAAGACCAAGCGCCGGCATCCAAATCTCCGTCCAGCATCACTTTCGGATAAACACCTGCCACCTCCGGCACGAGATCATCGATCGTCAGCTGATCGCCGAGCTGTTTTTCCTTTTCGAGAATGCGATGAACGGCATCGTTGACGATGACACGTTCGGTGTTGCGTAAGGGCCGCATGATCAGCTTGAAATCGAGCTCGCTTGCGTCAACGATCGCCTGCTTGACGTTATCGTGCACCGGCGCTTCTTGCGTGGCGATGAACCGCGTACCCATATTGATGCCGTCGGCGCCCAAGGCCAGTGCTGCGGCCAGTGAGCGGCCATCGGCCATGCCGCCTGAGGCGACGAAAGGAATCTCCAATTCATCCGCGGCACGCGGCAACAGAATCGTATTGGGAATATCATCTTCCCCAGGATGACCGGCACATTCAAACCCATCGACCGAAACAGCATCACAGCCAATGTCTTGGGCTTTAATCGAATGCCGAACGGAGGTGCATTTGTGGATCACCTTAATCCCGGCATCCTTGAGCACCGGTAGCACGTCTTTAGGGTTACGCCCTGCTGTCTCGACAATTTTCACGCCACCATCGATCACCGCTTGGATATAGGCGGGATAGTCGGGGGGATTTAACATCGGCAGAAATGTCAGGTTCACACCGATCGGGTGGTCCGTCATATCTTGGCAGCGGGCGATTTCTTCCGCGAGTTTTTCAGGGGTCTTTTGCGTAAGCGCCGTGATTATTCCGAGCCCGCCAGCATTTGACACCGCAGCGGCCAGTTCAGCAAATCCCACATAGTGCATTCCTCCCTGAATGATCGGATATTCAATTCCGAAGAGTTCTGTAATTCGTGTTTTCATAATCGGTGCCCTCCGCAAATCTGGCGTTTTTTGAGCCGCGAACTCTGCGCTTTAGAACGGACCCACGCTGTCCGCGACGCGATCCATAGCGGAACCGCGAATGGAGCACTTATTGGCCCAGTATGCCTCCTTGGGGAGTTTCGCCATATCCTTGGCCAGTTCGATTGCGCGCGGGATCGCTTCACCTGCTGCCACCGCCTCGTTGAGGAAGTTCGCCTCCACCGCTTGCTCGACCGTATACATTTGCGACAAAACAGCGGCCGCATAGACATGTTTTTTCGACAGCTTGGATAATAAGATCTCATAGCCCCATGGTGGAAAGATCTCGCCAATCTTCGTTTCATTTACGGCGAAACTGAACTTGCCGGTTTCCCCGACCGAATAGTCGCAGGCGGCAGCGATCACCGCGCCGAGGGCAAAGCCATGGCCCGTCACGGCGGCAATGATGGGTGTGCGAGATGAGAATAAGCGCGATAGCGTCGCTGAGCCAATTTCCGTCATCTCATGACGATCGGCGAGATCGCCGTCTTGCATGGTTTTAATATCAAACCCCGCAGAAAACACGCCTTCGCGCCCGGCGAGGACAATTGCCTGACACTCTTGTTCGGCCCGATCCAGGCTCTCATTCAGGGCCCTGAGCATCGCTGCGCTCATCGCATTGACTTTACCATCGTCCATTTTGACGATCGCCACATCTTCCTGCTTGCTAAATTCGATCATTTTTCCGCCCGTACCTTTTTTGATAGAGCTTAAATAAAATAACCGTTTTAAAAAAGCAAGGTCATTGTTCGAGAAGTGCCATGATCGCGTCGAAGTCACGCGCGCCAGCCCGTTGTCCGGGTCGCAACCGGCGTCGGAGCGCGCGCCCGGAGAGCATTAAGCTGAGTTGACGGGCAAGTGTGGCGGGGTCCAAATGCGTTGAGATTTGCGCATCGGCCTGGGCGCGGGAAATGCAAGCTTCGAGCGCTTGATCAACCTGCGCCTGGCACCTGAACACAAGCTTCCGAATGGCGGTCGGCAATTGGAAGGCGTTCAAATGTGTGTTGAGCACCAAGCAGCCCAAATACTTGTTATCGTTTTCTGGTTCAATGGTTTCGAGCAGATATGCCCTTAATCCATCGAGCGCATCTGCCGCACGTAGAGTCGTATTTAGGCGTGGCTCAACGATTTGCTCCATGTAATACAGAAGGGCGATCTCGAAGAGCTCGTCCTTACCGCCAAAGCTATTGTATAAGCTACCGGATGATAAGCCGGAGGCGCGTTCTAAGTCTTTGATACTGGTTTCGGCGAAGCCGCGTCGCCAAAACGCGATCATGATCTTTTTTAGCGCTTTAGATTCATCAAAGGTTTTAGATCGACCCATTTTTGATACCGATTATTTTTTGGAACAGGTGATTTAAAATAGTTGGATTCGAGCGTATCTCAAGCGTTTATATCTGTTGCGGTCGTACAAAGAAGCTTGATCACACCCGAATGGCGCGCCCGCAGCGCCTGCCACACGCTGTGAGACCGCCGCACTTGTATCCTCCAGGCAACGGTCGCTCAATAAATCGTTGGAAACAGACGGTTCGCATAAAAATTTGTAGACTAATAAATTAAAAGACGTTATTTTCGCACATATACAAAAATAATTCGAGAGCGCAAAAGCCGATCTCACCACGGGATTCATAAGTGGAGGAAACTATGAAATCACTCAAAACAGTGTTGGCCCTCTCGGCCGCCACGTCATTCGTCGCGACGCAATTGGGGGCGTTTGCGCAAGACGAAGCCAGCGAGACGAGTACGCGAACACTCGATACGGTCACGATCACTGCGCAAAAACGCGAACAGAGCCTCCAAGAAGTGCCCTTGTCGGTGGCCGTCACGCAGGGTGAGGAGATCAATGAGCAGATCGTCACCACTTTGGAAGATTTGACCGACGGCGTTCCGACCGTCACCGTCACCAGGACACCTGTGGGAGACTCGCTCTATATTCGCGGCGTTGGATCTGGAACCAGCACAGGCTTTCAACAATCGGTCGGTACGTTTGTAGATGGGATTTACCGTGGGCGCGGCGTCGCGGCGCGCGGTGCATTTGTAGATATTGAGCGGATAGAGGTCCTGCGGGGACCGCAGCCGATCTATTTTGGCAACAGTACCATTGGCGGGGCATTCAATATCATCTCGAAAGGGGCGAGCGAGGAGTTTGAGGCCAATCTGATTTCGAGCTATGAATTTGAAGCCGATGAATGGGTCACAGAGATCGGCATTGGTGGACCGATTACCGACACGCTCGGCTTTCGCCTCGCCTATAATCATACCGAGAGTGATGGCTTTCTCACCGATACGATCAACAATGAAACGGTGCCGGTAATCGAAAATGATGCCGTTCGGGCAACGCTTCAATTTGATCCAACTGAAACCTTCAGCGCGACGGCGAAACTCGAATACAGCCAAAACCTGGAAGAAGGGGGGACGCTGCAAGTGATCCAGTGCGGTCCAGAAAATGCACCTGTTTTCGGACCCAACTGCAACCCATCCATTTTCTTGGTTCCAGGGTTTGAAGACGATTTTGACTTCAACTTGTCGCGTGGCGGTGTCTTTCCAAATGGCCGTGAGCAGGAGGACAAAAATGATCTTGAAATGCTCAACGGATCGCTCAATCTCGCATACGATTTTGGCGGCGGTCACAGATTGACGTCTGTGACGGGCTTGGTCGATTATGAGAACCAAAGACTGCTTGATGTCGACTCCGGCCCCGGGCTTTTCGCCTTAGCGGACCGAAACGAAGACTTCCAACAATTGAGCCAAGAATTCCGTCTAGAATCGCCCTCTGACCAGCGCCTGACTTACATGGTCGGTCTCTATTATGAACAGGCCGAGCTGGATTATTTTGAAGAGGCGAATCTTGGTCCGCGCCCGCCAATTCCGCCGGGCACACCGCCACCAAACGTCAATGGTGTCGGGCCGCTTCCCTTGGGCGCCCTCAATCGGGGCGACTATTCTCAAGATCAAGACACGATCGCCATTTTCGGCTCTATTAGCTATGAGGTTACCGACAACCTCAATCTGATCTTGGGGGCCCGCTATACCGAAGTGGAAACCGATGCTGATAAAATGCAGCGCACGCTGACCTTAGACGGTTTGCCGGCTTCACCAGAGGTAATTGCTGTGGTCGCAAGTCCGTTCTCGCCAAACTCGTTTGATGAACATGACCTCGCTGGCAGCCGCACGGATGATAAACTGACCCCATCGGTCGAGCTGCAATGGTTTCCGAGTGAAGGCATCATGCTGTATGGGTCTTACAAGGAGGCGTTTAAGACTGGCGGCTTTGATCCGCAAATTCGGCTCGCGTCTTTGGCTTTGCCGACGCCAACCGACCCAAATGGCGGTTTCGAGTTTGACGCAGAAGAGGCGGAGGCGTTCGAAATCGGGGCGAAGACCACGCTTCTCGATAACACGCTCACGCTCAATGTCGCGGCGTTCGAAACAACGTTCGAGAACCAACAGGTCCAAGCCTATGACGTCTCTACGGCAACTTTCATTACGACCAATGCGGGCGGTGCGGAATCCAAAGGTATCGAAGCAGAGGCGGTTTGGCGCGCGCTGGACAGTCTCACGCTGAACGCAAATGCGACCTGGCTGGATTCGACGTTTACGGATTTTGATGCGGCGCAATGTAATCAAGCGCAGGTTGCGGCCTTCGTGCCGACCCCGATGCAGCCACAGTGTACGGCATCGATTGCTGGTCAAACAACAGCCTTCGCCCCCGACTTTTCAGGCGCCATCGGGTTTGATTTCAATATGCCGATTTTTGCCGGACTGGATTTTGTGTCATCGGGCCGCATGACCTTTACGACCGAATATCATACGGGACAGAATCCAGACCCAGAAGAGGTTCAAGACGGGTTTGAGAAGTTTGATCTTCGTGCCGGCGTTTCTGGTAATGACGGTCAATGGGAAATCGCGTTTGTGGGTAAGAACCTGACCGATGAGAAAACCTTTCGCTTTGCCGGAGAATTGCCAGGTCCGGCCGGACGCTTTGCGCTTATCGACCGGGGTCAACAGATCGGTCTTCAAGCGAAGGTCAACTATTAGCGCTTGCCGATCGAACGAAACATGAGCGCCTGATCCTATGGAATGCGATCAGGCGCTTGTCTAGGACATTGACGCATCGGCATCGACACAGGTGGTCATGCCGGGCGGGGTTAAGGGAAGGGTGGAATGGATAAAGTCTTTATCGCGGGTGGGACCGGCATGTTGGGCGCGGCAACGGCACGCGCTTTTGCGGCTGAAGGCATCGAAGTTGTCGTATCAACCCGCAAAGATAAGGACGAGGTCGGTGAAGCCCTTGCGGCGGAAAGCGATTTGATCACCGTCGAGCGCGTCGATTTGTTGAATGCAGACGCCGTCAAAACGCTTTTCACCAAACATGCCTTCTCCGGCATGGTTATGGTGGTGCATACCCATCAATATGCTCAAACGCGTGATAAGAATAACGAAATCTATCCGATCACACTCAACTGCCTTGAGACAGCAAGAAAGACCGGGGTTCGGCGCGTGGTGTTTGGCGGGTCGATGGCCGTCTATGGCGGGCTGATGCCGCCCTTCCACGAAGACATCGCGTTCCCGCCCTTAGTCGCCGCCGCGAATGAAGTCGAAGAAAAGGTGATGCTGAAGTTTGAGGTGGCGACCAAACGCGCCCTCGAACTGATGATTTTGGACTATGGGCAGGACTTTCAAATGGGGCTGTCAGTTCCGGCCGGAACGGTGAAGCCAGAACCACACGAACTGGAAGTTGTTATCCTGCGCGCACCCATGATGTTTGGACCGGGATATCAGGCGCTCGGCAGCCCGCTCGGCGTTGCTGCGCATGTCGCTGCAGGGCGAATTCCGCGCCTGAAAGGCTATCCAGGATATGGCGGAGCGCCGATCGAACAGCTTTGGGCCGGGCTTAGTATTATGCCGGTCAACTATGTCAAAGACAATGCCGCATGCATACGAATTGCCATGACCGCCTCGACGCTTAAGCATAATATTTACAATATAAACAGTGGTTTCCAACGAGGTCCGAGAGCGCAACTCGAAGCCCTGTTGCGTATTGCTCCAGGGTGTGCAGATCGGATCGGACTGACCCCGCAGGAGCTGCCGGACGCTGGACCTGATATCGGATTCACGAGCGCACGGTTTACGCAAGACTTTGGATGGACATCGCCGTTCACCCTTGAGTCCGCGCTCGCCGACTATCTTGATTGGCTTAAACACAATCCCTTTTGACGACGCGCTCGACGTAAGGCAGTGCGCC
>JBCCXW010000079.1:0-14700 GCA_039191105.1 Pseudomonadota bacterium | reverse complement strand
TGGATCGAACGCGGGATCACGCCGCGCCAGCGCCAAGCGGTTTTCGATCTCGGTTTGGAAGGCATCCATTTTCGCGAAGAGTCGCGGCGCGCTTATCCGCGGCGCACGCTGGCGGGTCATATTCTCGGTTACGCAGGCGCGGACGGCCAAGGCTTGGGCGGGATCGAATATGCGATGGATGACCGCCTCACCGAGGACCCGAGCCCGCTCTTCCTAACGATTGACGCGAACGTCCAATTCAGCGTCGAGGCCGAACTCGCGGCCGCGGTTGGCGCGTATCAAGCCGAGGCAGCGGCGGGGATCGTCATGGCAGCGCAAACCGGCGAAGTGCTTGGCATGGCCAGCTGGCCGCCGATTGATCCGCATCGCGCACTGGAGCTGCCGCGAGATAATCCGGCGCGGCTCAATCGGGCGAGCAATGCGGTCTATGAGCTTGGCTCTGTGTTCAAACCACTCACCGTGGCGGGGGCCCTGGATGCGGGTGCGATCCGTCCCGGGGACCGGTTTGATGTGCGTGAGCCGCTAAACATCCGTGGCCGCCAAATTAATGATGACCACCCGATCATCGGCCGTCCAACGCCATTTGAGATCATCGCAGACAGCTCAAATATCGGCACAGTGAAAATCGCCTGGCAAATGGGCTCACGGCGCCAACAGGAGTTTATGTCGTCGCTCGGTTTATTTTCGCGCTCCCCGATTGAACTCGCGGGCAGCGCGCGGCCGATTTTGCCGGAACGGTTTGACGAGTTGCACAGTGCGACGGCCAGCTATGGTCACGGCATTGCGGTCACCCCGATCGCTTTTGCCGGCGCGTTTGCAGCTTTGGCGAATGCGGGCGAGAGCGTGACACCGACTCTGTTAATGGCGCCCGAGCGCAGCCGCCATCCGAAACGTGTAATGGCCGCGCCAACGGCGGCGCTCGTGGTTCGCATGCTGCGCCAAGCCGTACTGAACGGGACCGGTGAGCGCGCCGAAGTCGGTGGTTATCGCGTCGCAGGCAAAACCGGAACGGCAGAGAAGCCAATCCCAGGCGGGTACTCCGAAACCGACAATATAAGCAGTTTCGCCGCGATATTCCCTGCCGACAGCCCAGAATATGTCGTATTGATCGTGCTGGACTCTCCCAAGGCCAGTGATGGCCGCGGCCGGACGGCGGCCTGGAATGCGGCCCCGACGGCGGGCAGAGTGATTGAGCGGATTGCCCCCATTCTCGGGGTAGAGCCACGCTTTGATACGCCGGTGCGTTCCACACCGCACGTTCGTTCCGTCTCAGATCAGAGAGGTACGAACCTATGAAGCTAAACGCATTGTTTCCAGACTTAGACGGCGAAAGCGGTGCGATCGAGATCACTGGCATCACCGCCGATAGCCGCCAGGTTAAAACGGGTTATCTGTTCGCGGCGCTCCAAGGCGTGATTACCGATGGCCGCAAATTCATTCCTGCCGCGCTTGAGGCGGGGGCGGCGGCGATCTTCGGGCAAGATCTGCCGGACATCGCCGGTGCCGCGACGATCAATGTCGGCAATGCCCGGCTGGCTTTAGCCGAGGCGTCGGCGCGCTTTTACCCACGCCAACCCGAAACCATCGTCGCAGTGACGGGCACCAATGGCAAAAGCTCAACCGTCGACTTTCTACGTCAGATTTGGGACGCGGCGGGGATCTCTGCCGCGAGTATGGGCACGCTTGGAGCGATCGGGCCGAAGGGTCATATCGATCTCGGCCACACCACACCAGACCCCGTTGCCATTCATGCCACGTTGCAGAAGCTCGCCGAAGAGGGCGTGACGCATGTTGCTATGGAGGCCTCCTCGCACGGGCTTGCACAATATCGACTCGATGCGGTGCGACTAGCAGGGGTGGGCTTCACCAATCTGACCCAAGACCATCTCGATTATCACAACACAATGGACGCGTATCGCGCCGCGAAATTGCGTTTATTCGATGCGCTTGCGCCAAAAGGCCGTCCGGCCATCGTGAATGCCGATAGCGACCAACGTCTGTTCTTTGAACAGGCAGCGTTAGATACAGGACTTGATCTGATTTCGGTCGGGTGGCGCGGCGCGGATCTCAAAATTGAAGAATTAATGCCGAAAGCCACGGGGCAGCGCTTGTTCTTGAATTGGCGCGGCGACAAAGCAGCGATCGATCTGCCATTGATTGGCGAGTTTCAAGCGCTGAACGCGCTAACCGCGGCGGGCTTGGCGCTGGCTGGAGGCATGGACCTGCAAGCCGTAGCGAGCGGCATGGCGGCGCTAAAGCCGGTCAAAGGACGTTTGGAATTTGTTGGCGAGACGATACAGGGCGCGGGTGTTTTCGTCGATTACGCCCACACTCCGGCGGGCCTTGATGTGCTGATCCGGGCGGCGCGTCCACACACTGCGGGCGAGCTGGTCGTAGTTTTTGGCTGCGGTGGCGACCGTGACAAAGGCAAACGCCCGCAAATGGGCGAGATTGCTGCAAAACATGCCGACAAGGTGATCGTCACCGATGACAATCCGCGCAGCGAGCCCGCGGCGACGATCCGCGCAGAGGTGCTGGCCGGCGCGCCGAACGGCGTGGAAATCGGCGATCGCGGCGAAGCGATCCGCACGGCAATTAGCCATCTAAAAAAAGGCGATACGCTGCTCATCGCCGGAAAAGGCCATGAAACAGGGCAGATAATTGGTGACACAGTGGTCCCGTTTAGTGATCAATATACGGCGCGCGCCGCGCTTGCGGAGGTGGCCCGTGTCTAGTCCGACCGTTGCTATTTTTTTGTCTGCGCCGCGACCGGTTTCTTCCACAGGAATCCGCACAGTGCATCGCTGGGCTTTGCAGCGGCTTGAAGGGCGCTCGGCGGGCGCGCACTGGGTCACCTCAGAACTTCTTTATTTGCCAATGAGTTCGTGGGATCGACCCGGCAGAACGAGCGGTGTTTGCACTGTGGACATCGTAGGGGAACGAACGGAGTCCGATTTCGGCGTCAATCCAAAACGGGTGCTGTCTAACCGAAAAGACACACCGAAACCGGCGCATCAACTCTTGTTAATTCATGCGAATACCTTCCGAATGAAGGCTTATGACAGTGATCGGGCGCTCCATAGATCCGGCACTGACGAGGTGGTGATGGTCCGCGATGCAGAACGTGTCGCAGGGGGTAGCGATGCTTTATGAACTGTTAGCGACCGATTCAGGCCCGCTTCGACTTTTCAATTATTTGACTTTTCGGACCGGACTGGCGCTGTTCACCGCCTTCATGATCACGGTTCTGATCGGTCGACCGCTGATCGATCTTTTGCGCGCCCGCCAAGGCAAAGGCCAGCCGATTCGCGATTTGTCGCTCGAAGCACAAATGGCCAAGCAAGGCACGCCGACCATGGGCGGGTTCTTGATTTGGATCGGCCTTTTGGCCGGAACGCTTTTGTTCGCCGATCTCGGCAACCCGTATATTTGGGTCGTGTTGGCGGTGTCGATTTCCTATGCATTCCTCGGCTTTTTGGACGATTATGCGAAAGTCACCAAGCAAAGCACGGATGGCGTGTCGGCGCGGCTGCGCCTAGGCACAGAGTTCTTGGTCGCCGCCGCGGCTGGGGCCTTCATTATGGGTCTGCACGGCGCTCACACGCCGCTCGGGCATGCTGAATGGGGCGCGTTGAACCCGCTTGCGGAATGGATTGCGAGCTTTGCGCCGGAAACCTCAGTTGAGCGAAACGAGGCAACCTTCTCAGGCGGGGTCGCGATTCCATTCGTGAATGATTATTTCTTGCCGCTCGGCGGGTTCTTTATTCTGTTCTCGTGCATCGTGATTGTCGGGTTTGCCAATGCGGTGAATTTTACAGATGGCCTCGATGGACTGGCCATCGTGCCGATCATGTTCACCGGTGCCGCCTTCGCACTGATCGCTTATCTGACCGGTAACTTCCTCTTTGCGGGCTATCTCGGCATCCAATTTACGCCTGGGGCTGGCGAGATGGCTGTGCTCATGGGTGCGATGATGGGCGCTGGTATGGGCTTCTTATGGTACAATGCCTACCCCGCCAAAGTGTTCATGGGTGATACCGGATCGCTCGGGCTCGGCGGCCTGATCGGCGTTGTCGCGGTCGCGATTAAGCACGAATTTGCGCTTGCCGTGATTGGTGGACTGTTCGTTCTGGAAGTGCTGTCCGTGGTGCTGCAAGTCAGCTGGTTCAAACTGACCCGGCGCTTTACAGGCGAAGGCAAGCGGATCTTCCTGATGGCGCCGCTGCACCACCATTTCCAAAAAAAGAACTGGCCCGAAACGCGGGTTGTGGTTCGGTTTTGGATCTTATCGCTGTTATTTGCCCTCGCGGGCCTCGCCACACTGAAATTGAGGTAGCCCCGACCAGATGATCCCCATCACCGAATATGCCGGGCGCGATGTCGCCGTCTATGGCCTCGGCCGCACGGGTCTCTCCGCGGCGAAAGCCTTGGCGGCGGGCGGCGCGCGCGTGCATGCATGGGATGATGGCGATGCGGCGCGGCTAAATGCCGAAGCCGAAGGGGTCAATGTCAGCGACATCAATAAGCGCGATTGGCAGAAATTTGCCGCTTTGGTGCTCTCGCCCGGGATCCCATATCGCTTCCCACAGCCGCACCGTTTGGTTCGGATGGCGGAGATGATGGGCGTGCCGGTAGTTGGCGACATGGAATTGTTCGCCCGGGCCGTGCAGGCGTTGCCGGAAAAAGGACGTCCGAAAATTGTTGGCATTACGGGCACGAATGGCAAATCAACCACGACCGCGCTGATTGGGCACATCTTGAAAGAAGCTGGCCGCGACGTCCGCGTTGGCGGTAATATTGGTAAAGGCGTGCTTGATATGGCGCCGCTCAATGCCAATGCGATTTATGTCTTGGAACTGTCCTCTTATCAGCTCGACTTGGTCGAGAGTCTGCGCTGCGATGTGGCGGTGTTTTTAAACATCTCCCCCGACCATCTCGACCGACATGGGAGCATGGACGGGTATGTCGCTGCAAAAAAGCGGATCTTTGCCAATCAACGTCTCCGCGATGTGGCCGTGGTCGGCATTGATGATCCGCACAGTCAAGCGATTGCAATGGGCCGCCAACGGCCAGGCGGCGCGCGAGTGGTGCAGATCAGTGCTGAGTTTGGCCTCGCCCGCGGCGTCAGCGCCGTCGATGGCCACCTTTATGATAGTACCGGCGGGCAAGCGATCCGGGTCGGCAATCTCACCGATGCCGAAGCCCTTCCCGGCCAGCACAATTATCAAAATGCCGCGGCGGCCTATGCGACTTGTCATGCCCTTGGCATCGCACCCGGTCGGATCATGTCGGCAATCCGCACCTTCCCCGGCTTGCCGCATCGTCTGGAACGGGTTGGTGAAATCGAAGGCGTGCGGTTCATCAATGACAGCAAAGCCACCAATGCCCAAGCCGCCGAGCAGGCGCTGAAAACCTGGCCGAAAGTCCATTGGATTGTCGGTGGCATCGCCAAAGCCGAGGGCATCGAACCGCTGTCGCCATGGTTCGATCATATCGCGCGCGCTTATTTGATTGGCGAAAGCGAACCGACCTTCGCCAAGACGCTGCGCGGGAAAGTCGACTTTGACCGTTGCGGCACGATCGAGGCGGCGACACAAGCGGCGTTCGACGCGGCCAAAGCGAGCGGCGAGTCCGATCCGATTGTCCTTTTATCGCCGGCTTGCGCGAGCTTTGATCAGTTCAAAGACTTTGAAGCCCGGGGCGACGCTTTTCGCGACCTGGTCAAACGCCTTGGGGCGCAAACCGCGCCGCAGCGCGAAGCGGTCTAGAGGGCATCGAGATGGTCGAAGTTGCGCTGCGCCCGCGATCAGCCACCGGCCGGTTCCTAGAATGGCAGCGCGGCCTGGATTGGCCTATCCTCACCTCGGCCACGCTTTTGATGTGTGTCGGTTTGCTATTATCGCTGGCCGCTGGTCCGCCGGCGGCCGAACGGCTTGGCTATGCCGATGATTTCCATTTTGTTCGCCGCCACGCGATGTTTGTCGGTGCCGCGGTTATTGTTTTGATCGCGACCAGTTTCCTCGAACGGGTTTGGGCGCGCCGTCTGGCTGCTTTGGTGTTTTTTGGTTCGCTTGTCCTGCTAGCGTATATCCTTGTCTCTGGGCACGAAGCGAAAGGTGCGCAGCGCTGGATCCGCTATGCTGGATTTAGTTTGCAGCCCTCAGAGTTCGTCAAGCCAGCGCTGATCGTTCTGACAGGATGGTTGCTGGCGCAGCGCAAACTGTATCCCGACGGGCCATGGGCGGGGATCACGTTCGTGTTCTTCTGCGTCACGCTCGGATTCTTGCTGTTGCAACCAGATGTCGGTCAGTCGGCGCTCCTGACAGCGGCGTTTGGCGTGACCTTTTTTGTCGCTGGCTTGCCATGGCGATGGGCGGTGGTGTTCGCGGGTGGCGGCGCGGCGCTGTCGAGCTTGCTCTATGCCACACTGCCCCATGTGCGTTCGCGCGTGAACGCATTTCTTTATCCCAGCGAATATGACACTTACCAAATCGACAAAGCCACCGAAGCGATTGGCCGCGGCGGCTTGTTCGGGGTCGGTCCCGGGGAGGGTAAGATCAAAACGGCGCTGCCGGACGCGCACACAGATTTCATCTACGCCGTGCTCGGGGAGGAGTTCGGCTATTTCGCAGCGGTCGGATTAATTTGCCTGTATGGATTTATCGTCTGGCGCGGTCTGCGCGCCGCAGCGCGCTTGCACGATCCATATCCGCGCGCAGCTGCAACCGGATTGTTTGCGCTTTTTGGTCTTCAGGCTGCCACAAACATCGCTGTGAATGTCAGCCTGATCCCGCCAAAGGGTATGACGCTCCCGTTCATCTCGTCGGGCGGGTCATCCATGGTTGGAACGGCGCTAACGCTGGGTTTGGCTTTGGCCCTGATCCGGCGCGGGCATACGAATGTGAAAGGATGAGATGACGGACTCTCCCCTTGTCGTGATCGGCGCCGGCGGCACAGGCGGGCACATGTTTCCAGCTGCGGCGTTTGCTGACGAAATGGCCGCCCGAGGCTGGCAGGTTGGGCTGATCAGTGATCATCGCGGCTTGCACTATGCGAGCGCCTTTCCCGCAGACTGGAAGCTCGAAGTTGAGGCGGCGAGCCCCAATCTGCGACAGCCGTGGCGGTTGCCCGGGACCTGGCTTAAACTCAATGCTGGCGTAAACACAGCGGCGCGCCGATATCGGCAGATGCAGCGCCCGGCGCTGGTCGCAGGATTTGGTGGCTATCCGGCTTATCCGGCTTTGGCGGCGGGCAAACGGTTGCGGATCCCACTTATGATCCATGAACAAAATGCTGTGCTTGGCCGCGTCAACCGACTGTTCGCCAAGCGCGCGGCGGTGGTGGCCTCGGGCTTTGACCGGCTCGACCGTCTCCCCAGCGGCGCGCATCATCAGCCGATTGGAAACCCGGTGAGAGCGCCGATTGCGGCCAAGCGCGATGCAGCGTTTCCGTCAACGGAGGGGCCGCTGACCGTCTTGATCACGGGCGGCTCGCAAGGCGCGCGGATCTTAGGCGAAGCCATTCCCTTGGCGATTGCCAATCATATCCCAGCGCCGCTGCGCGCGCGGCTGAAAGTCGTCCAACAAGTCCGCGAGGAACAGCTCCATCAAGTCCAGGCGATTTATGACAAAGTCCAAGTCGATGCGACGCTGCAGCCGTTTTTCTCGGACATGCCCGAACGGCTTGCGGCGGCGCATATCGTGATTGCCCGTTCTGGGGCGGGCACGGTGAGTGAAATCGCAGCGGTGGGGCGGCCGTCCATTTTGATCCCGCTCAAAATTGCCATGGACAATCACCAAGAAGCAAATGCCGAGGGCCTGGTTGATGCCGGTGCCGCGGATATGCTGCTTGAGGACAATCTCTATCCGACCTTGCTGGGGGAGCTGTTGGCCGTGCGCCTCAGCGATGCCAATGAGCTTGCTGTGCGCGCCGCCGCCGCGAAAGCGGTTGGCAATATCCGGGCGGCGCAGGATTTAGCGGATTTAGCAGAGCGCGTCGCGGCCTCTTAAGCCGCGCGGCAGGCGTGCGTTTTGTGCATTTTGGCGGCTTTAAGCCAATCCCAGCCAAAGGCTTCATCTGAATCGCCATGGCGCTCACGAAACCTGAGTTTTGCCAGCGCCTCATCCAGGGTCGGCTCATGCCCCGCGGGCACCCACCACATGACAAAGTGCATTTGACCGAGCACCTCAAACCAGTCATGTCGGCGCTCATAAAACTGTTTATGCACCGTACCCCAAACAAAGGTTTCCAGGCTCTCTACGTCTTCCCAGACGGTGAGATTGGAGACAAATTGTGGATCGCCATCAATCTTCGCGTCGGTATTGCCGGTACCGGGCTCGCCCGACCCTTCCATCATCCAAACGAAGCCGGGCATCCGCTTGCCAAGCCCATTGATGAAATCGAGGTTTTCCATGAACTCTTGGACGCGCGGATCATCGGTCGGAGCGATGAGGCGGCCAATATTCAGTTCGGCTAAATGCATTGTCATGTTCGCTCCTTTTTTTGGCCATCACCAGCATGCACAGACGCGGGATGGATACTAGACCTTTTTCCGACTTCAGCCCCGCGCTTGCGTCTTTGCGCACGAACGCGGTAACGCAATCACAATCTATCTCTGAGCATGAGACTCTGATGAAACCGTCCCCGACCCCTTTTCCGCTCGGTCCGGCCCATTTGGTCGGGATTGGTGGCATTGGCATGTCCGGCATCGCCGAGATCATGTTGAATCTGGGCTATCAGGTGCAGGGCTCGGATATGAAAGACAGCGCCAATGTTGAGCGTCTGCGTGCCCGCGGAGCGCATGTGCATATTGGGCATCGCGGAGAAAACGTGGCGGGCACTAGCGCGGTGATCATTTCAAGCGCCATTAAGGACGATAATGTCGAGGTCCAAGCGGCGCGCGCTGCGGGTATTCCGGTAGTCCGGCGGGCCGACATGTTGGCCGAGATCATTCGGCTGAAATGGACGGTTGCTGTAGCCGGCACGCACGGCAAGACGACGACCACCACAATGGTTGCGGCCCTCTTAGATGGCGCCGGCATTGACCCAACGGTCATCAATGGCGGCATCATCAACGCTTACGACTCGAATGCGAAAGTTGGCGATGGTGATTGGATCGTGGTCGAAGCCGACGAGTCCGATGGCACCTTTATGAAGATCCGGCCGACGATTGCCATCGTCACCAATATGGATCCGGAGCACATGGAGCATTATGGCTCGATGGAGGCCCTGCGCGATGCGTTCGATACTTATGTCGGCAATATTCCATTCTATGGCTTTGGGGTTCTTTGCACGGATCACCCAGAAGTCGCGGCTATGGTGGCGCGGGTGTCAGATCGCCGGATCATCACTTATGGCTATAACCGCCAAGCCGATGTGCGCGCGGTCAATCTCAGCTCTAGCGCAGAGGGTGTGACGTTCGATGTCATGATCCGCGCTCAACTCAACGCGGCAGAGCGTGTTATCGAACAAGTCGTGCTGCCGATGGCGGGCGAGCATAACGTGTCGAACGCGCTCGCCGCGATTGCTGTTGCCGTTGAACTTGGCGCGACAAATACGCAATTGCGCAATAGCCTGAAAGCCTTTGGTGGCGTGAAGCGCCGGTTTACAACCATTGGCACGTGGAATGGCGTTACCATTATAGATGACTACGCGCATCATCCGGTGGAAATCGAGGCCTGCCTGAAAGCTGCCCGCGCGATTCAAGGCCAAGGCCGGGTCATCGCCATTTCGCAACCGCACCGCTTTTCGCGCCTGAACGATCTGTTTGAGGACTTTGCCCAATGCTATCGCGAGGCTGATATCGCTTTCATCACGCCCGTTTTTGGAGCGGGTGAGGCGCCGATCCCGGGCATAGATCATACCGCTCTGGTCGACAGCATACGCGGCCATGGTCACAAACGGGCTGAGACCCTGGACAATTTGGAAACCTTAGCAGACGTGATTCGAGCGCGGACTCAGCCGGGCGATATGGTCGTCTGCATGGGGGCTGGCAGCATTTCTAACTATGCTAATGACGTGATCGAACGGCTCAAAACCTAGGCTTTATGGTGAAGCCAATCGGTTCAATTCAAACGATTTTGGAGGCACTCTAGAAGGGTCTTTGTGTCACCTTTCTCCGGAGGAGAGATGTGGGACGAGACCGTGCTGTTAAGACCGGTACTATTCGCTCTTATTGGCGTTGTTGGATCCGCGGTTGCGGTGATTGCGGACACACGCGAGGAGTCCGAGCCGGTGCTGCGTTTACGGTTCGATGATCCGGCGGCGCCGCCCGCGACATCTTTCAAGCTTCGTCCGCGCCTCCAACTTGATGTTGCTGTCTCGCTCGCCGCGCCAAAACGGCTCGTTGATGTGAGCCTGGAGGATGCCGGTCAGGTCGGCAAGTTTGCGTACATCTCAACTCCGCATCCGAACGTTGTTGTGACGATGGGCGCAGCCGATGATGCGACCGAGATCGGACGCCAAATCGACCGCGCCATGACCCTGGATGTCGGGTCACACGATATGTTTGCGCGGCCTTATGATCGCGCTCCCTTCGTTGGGGTCGGATTGCGGACGCGCGCAACGCCTTATGGCTGGTCAGCAGATGCGACGATCGGAGCGGGTTGGGTCAATCGCCCAGATCCGTCGAGGCTCACCAATACCAGTTCCAGCATCTATGAAGAGGATGCCCAGGCACAAGCGCGCGCACATTTGCGTTTGCGCTATCGATTCTAAAGCGGTCACGAAATTATCGAATAATCGACGCGGTGATCGACTCAGCCGTCGCATGCGCGGCGCGGATCGCGGTATCGACCGCCTTAAGGACGGCATCAGAAGTTTCTGAGGTCAAACACTTCCCGGCGGCAATTCGTTCGATGCGATCCGCATGTTGCGCGAGTTTCTCCGTATCAAAATTATAGTCGAGCAAACCCACCGCTTTGGCCAGCGCCGTGATCAAGCAGATCCGCTCATCAACGGTGCCAGCCTCAGCGAACATCGCCGTCGCCATTTCACTTTTCAAAGCCGTTTCCAGGGCGGGTGAGGCTTCTGGCCAAACTGTCCGGGTGAACAATCCAAAAATCCGGGTTTTCTCTTTGGTCAATGCACCCAAGTGGCAAAGCTCATCGGCAAGCGTCGCGATAAAGTCTTTTTGATTGGCGAGTGTGGTGATCCAGTAGGAGAGGTCCTCCGGTTTCGGCGCCGCCCCAATCGCCTGGTCGCACATGCCGAGAAATGCGCCAAGCGACCGGGCATGGCGCAGTGGAATCACGTTGTCGGACCCCGGCTCTAATTCGATTGTGTTTTTCAAAAACAAATCCGCCAGCGCAGCCCCCGCGACTGCCGGCTGATAATAGCCCGCTTCGGTCTTCCCGGTTTCATCATTTAGAGACAATAGCAAAATCGCTTGCGGCAGCGTCGTATCCATTCAAATCACTCGATCATTTTGCTCAATATGGCCCGCGCCTGTGATCATCCCTTTTCGTTACGCCGGACAAGCGCTAGGCGACAGTATGACCTTTAACACCAACACATTGCCTGAACTTCGCGGCAAAATGATGAAGAATGCGGCATTGGCCCCGTATACCTGGTTTCGGGTCGGTGGGGTCGCGGACGCGTTGTTTCTGCCCGCTGATGAGGCCGACCTGGCGACGGGTCTAAAGGCGCTTCCGCAGGAGGTGCCAGTCACAGTGTTGGGGGTTGGCTCGAACACCATAGTTCGTGACGGTGGGATCGAAGGCTTGGTGGTCCGCCTGATGGGTGGATATTGGGGCGAGGTCTGCATTGAAGGTGACCAATTGACCGCGCGGGCTGGGGCGCTTGATTTGAGCGTCGCCAAAGCCGCGGCCAAAGCCGGGCTTTCGGGCCTTTCGTTTTTATCCGGGATTCCAGGTTCAATGGGCGGCGCAGTGCGGACCAATGCGGGCTGCTACGGTTTTGCCTTAGGGGACGTCGTGACCAGAGTTGACGGCATTTGCCGCGATGGCACCGCGATCTCATTGGCCCGCGAAAAGATTGGCTTTGCTTATCGCGACACAGACTTTCCGGCCGATGTGATTGTCACCTGCCTACATTTGAAAGGGCGCGCGGGCGGCGATCCGGACGCTTTGGCGCAAGAGATTGCCGCACACCAAACGCGCCGGGCTCAGACCCAACCGATCAAAGAAAAAACCGGCGGATCGACCTTCGCCAATCCCGATCCTCCTGATCTGCCGGAGGCGCGATCAAGCTGGCGCTTGATTGACGCTGCCGGTTGCCGAGGGCTGAAAGTCGGCGGCGCGCAAGTCAGCGAGAAGCACTGTAATTTCCTCATCAATACAGGCGAAGCGACTGCAGCGGATATTGAAGCCTTGGGCGAGCTCGTTCGCGCCCGCGTGCTCGACCATAGCGGTGTCGACCTGCGCTGGGAAATCCGACGGATTGGCCGCCTTTAAGCGCATCTATCCAATGGAAGATTCATAATAAATTCGTATTCAATCGATTTCGCTGATCTCGGATTTGAAATTGAGACGTAAAGACAATTATAAATCAAATATAAAATACACAATATAAACAATTATCTGAGTATATTTTGCCCTGATACTCAAATTGGAGGGTGATTTATGCTGCGGTCGGATGTGATTGACTACAAAATTCACGGCAATGATATGCAATATGTCGAGGTCGAGCTGGACCCGGGTGAGGCAACCATTGCCGAAGCGGGCACGATGATGTTCAAGTCCACCAGTGTCGAGATGACGACCATTTCGGGCGATGGGACGGGCCAGACCTCAGGCATTTTGGCGGCGCTGAAAACGACCGGGAAACGCGTGCTGACGGGCGAGAGTTTGTTCAGCACAGTGTTCACAAATATGGGGCGCGGCAAAGCCCGCGTGGCGTTCGCTGCGCCTTATCCGGGAACGATCCTGCCCATGGATTTATCGGAACTTGGCGGCACCCTGATTTGTCAAAAAGATGCCTTTCTGGCCGCGGCGAAAGGGGTCAGCATCGACATTGCCTTGCAACGCAACATTATGGCGGGCTTGTTTGGCGGGGAAGGCTTCATTTTGCAAAAGCTCGAAGGTGATGGGTTGGCGTTTATCCATGCCGGCGGCACGGTGCGAGAGTTCCGGCTGAAGCCGGGGGGCCGGTTCCATGTCGACACAGGCTGCCTTGTCGCAATGGAACCGAGCGTGACCTATGAAATTGAGCGTGCCGGTAGCGTCAAATCCATGTTGTTCGGCGGCGAAGGCTTCTTTTTCGTCAAGCTGACAGGCCCGGGACGCGTTTGGTTACAAAGCCTGCCCTTTGCAAGACTTGCCGAACGCGCGGTTGAAAACGCATATGGCAGCTCCAGGTCAGGAGAAGGGTCAGTGCTCGGCATGCTTGGCGATTTGGTGGATGGCGACGGTTAGGGGCTGGCGGTCGCAAATCAGCCTCACCAGGCCTCTTGGAGAGCGTCCATCCAGGTCAAGGGATGCCTGGACCAACGTAAGCCTGGCGAGGCGTCTGTCACATCATCTATTGTGGCCTGCAAAAGAATCGGCGTGACGAAGATATGTTACATATGTAGCATACAAAATCAACGCCTTTTTGGTTTCTATTCTATTTGTCATTTTGACAGTGCCCCGCAGCGAAAATCGCTTCGATTCAAAGCGCTTTGAAGCGGCCGATCGCCTCTGGCTGACGGTGCAGTCCGGGAAGGTGCAAAAAGCAAACGCGCTTAAGAGAGTTTTACGAATTTGGTGCAAAATATGATCAAAGTAGATCGCGCCGGATGGTGGCAATCGATCTGTTTGATGGTGTTTTAAGAAGCTGACGATCTGTCCAGCCCCACAGGCGCATCAAGCGTTCGATGAGTCGTTTTCGTCGTGATCTCAAGATTGGTCATGGGTGAACGATAAAGGACGGGATATGCCACGCGCGAAACGCAAACCTGCAGCGCCAGAACCAGACATTATCCTGGAACGGACGCAGATTTCGTCAGTCATCTTCGGTCTTGTCATGGTCATTGCCATGATTGTCGCGGGTGCTGCTTTGCTTGGCGGTTCGCTATCGCAAGTCGGCAAACGCTGGGGCGGTGCCTTAGATGGGGCATCTCGCTCTATGGGTCTATCCATCGAAACCGTCGAAGTGATTGGCCTCGAACATGTACCAGCGCTCGCGCGGCAAATCAAAACTGCGGCCATGATCGAGCCGGGCGAGAATATGTTCCGCGCCGACCCGCATCTCATCCAGCGGAGGCTCGAAGACACCCGCCTTGTGACCAAAGTCCGAGTCTACCGCCTCTGGCCAGACACGGTGATGATTTATGCCAGCGCCACGCAGCCAACGGCATTGTGGAACAATGGTGAGGATTGGTCAGTTGTCGATAATCTGGGGCGTGTGATGCCAAAAGCGCGGCCGAGCGATCATCTGCATCTGACCAGAGCCATCGGTGCTGGTGGCCCAGAAGCTGTTCCCGCCCTACTGCGCGCCTTTGCGATGGCGCCGGGTTTGAGGGTCGAAACCGATTATGCCCGCCGCGTCGCAGGGAGACGCTGGGATCTTGTTTTGCGGTCTGGGACCATTGTAAAACTGCCAGCAGATGAAGGGCTGGTGCGAAATATGATGGGGTTTGAGCAAATCAACGCCGTGACAGAGCTAACACGTCGCCCGCTCCGGGTGATCGATCTGCGCGTCGAGGGTGAAACCTATTTGACCCCAATGACCGATGATTTGGGGAGTGCTGCGTAATGGCGA
>JBCCXW010000078.1:0-15556 GCA_039191105.1 Pseudomonadota bacterium | reverse complement strand
TTTGAAACTCAGACCGTTCAGCGCTTCTTGATCGATCAACGCCAGGGCAATGGTCCCAAATCGCTCGCCAATACGATTGTCTTGGTCGATGAAAGCTCCTTCCTGTCCACAAAGAGCATGAACCTCGTCCTCAAAAACCTGATCGATCTAAAGCCAGCCCGGATCGTTTTATCAGGGGATCGCCGTCAACATGGCGCGGTCGAAGCTGGGCGGCCATTCGATATCGCGCAAAAGGCCGGTATGACCACAGCGGTCATGAAAGATATTGTCCGTCTGCCGAAAGACCGAGATCATCAAGACCAGCGGATTGCTGTCACCGCCGCTGCTCATGGCAATGTGAAGGCCGCCATGAAGCGTCTTGATGCCAATATGATGGAAGTTCAAAAAGACCCGGAAAAAGCGGTTGCTTCCGTTTGGCGAAACCTGCCGCGTGATCGGCAAGACGATGCGTTGATCGTGGCCCCAGGTCACCGTGTTCGCACCGACATCAATAATGAAATCAGGCGCGATCTGGTCGGCAGCGGGCGGCTCGGACAAGAGGCAACACGTGTTCCCGTCATGCAGTCGAGAAATCTGACAGCGGTTGAGGCCACAAGTCCGCGATCCTATCAGATCGGCGATAAACTCGTGTTCCATGCGCGGCTGAATGCCGTGAACGCCAAAAAAGGCGTCGTTCGCGAAGTCATCGCGATCGATGAGCAAAGAGGACGGGTCACGTTGCGCAATATGAAGGGCGGGGAGCAAACCATTTCATTGGACGCGCTGAAGGGCGACTATGACTCGGCGCCGTTTTCAGTGAACCGGGAAGAAGACTTAGAATTGCGCTCCGGCGATAAACTCCTCTTTACGCGGTCGGATGCTGACTCGGGAATTGCCGCCATGGACCATGCCAAAGTCGCCCGGTTTGATGAAGACACTGTGACCCTCGATTTCAAAGGCGAGGAGCAAACGTTTGAACGCGGTGACCCGGTGCTTTTGTCGCTCACCCATGGCTATGCGATCACCTCACACGCCTCGCAGGGAAAGACGGCCCAGGACGTGATCTCTGTTGTCAATTCCAAGGAACGCATGCTGACCAATCAGACGGGCTTTTACGTCTCCATCAGTCGGTCTGCTGACACGCTTGCGCTCATCGTGGATGATAAGGCGAAGGTCATGCAGACACTACTCCGAAATTCTGGGATGAAATCATCAGCCCTCGAAGCGCTGGAACGGATTGAGAGCTTTACCGGGCTGGATCGCGACCCGGTTGCAGAAACGAGTGACGGGTCAGACGATAAAAACAAAGAGATGGAACAACAGCTCGGTGCCGGTGCAGGCAAAACGCCAGATCAAGCTCCAGTCAGCGAGTCTAAGGAAACAGAACAAGAGCAAGACCTAGGGCTCGACCGGGACTTCGGTATGTAGGGCTGTCATTTCGTTTTCTGAATGTTCCAACGCTTTTCGATACATCACCACAAAGTGAAGAGTACCGTAGGTCAACGGCTATTTTTGGCCCTACTCGACATTGTTGGTTCCTAATCGAATGTCCGAAAACGGCTGAAGCTGGTTGAAGCATAGAGGCTTCAGTCTCCTAAAGGGACACTCAGCTTAGTCAGCGGGCCTCCCATACAGCTCGAGACTATGTCTCTCTAAAGCATAGCCCAACTGTTCGGCGATGCGCGCTTTCAGCGCTTCCAGCTCCGGGTCCTGAAACTCGATCACCCTGCCGGTTTTGATGTCGATGAGATGGTCGTGATGACCGGAGCGTTTGACCTCGTAGCGGGCTCTGCCTTCTCCAAAGTCGTGACGCCAGATCAGGTCCAGGTCTTCCAGAACCTTCAGGGTCCGATAAACCGACGCCATCGACAGTTTTGGATCATGCTCGCGCGAGCGTTTCCATAATTGATCCACGTCCGGGTGATCGCGCGAGCGATCCAGTACTGCGCAGATCACTGCGCGTTGCGGCGTAATCTTTGCGCCTTCTGATGCGGCGCGATGGATGAGGGATTTTTTCGCGATCGACGCCTCCCAGTCGCAACAGTTTCAGGGGCCGGATAGCGCGCTAATTCGGTATGACACGGGCGACCACTCTCATGGGTTAGACCGCCAAGCGGGACAAAATGACCCCCAAAGCCTCAAACTTTCCAACAAGGATAAGCGGGCAGCACCTCTCGCAATTGAAAGACTTGCGCAAAAACAGGTTGCGCATACGGGCGCCTCTACTAAGGTAGCTGCGAACCATTCTCACTGAAGGAACCTTCGGCGCGGCCGGAGATCGAACGGCATGCGCGACGCGGTTGAACACGACAAAGACAGGCGAGGTGCGCCCGCGAGCCGGACGCCCGGACTAGCCGTCCAGGCGCATGGAGGTCCTCATGGATGACTTGCCGGCCGTTCACGCTTCCTACGAAGACACCACGCAAACCTCCAACCACGCTCCGGCGCAACATACGGAGACACATGCGAAACCCGCAGGCGACCACGACGACATTACGGCACTGTACCGCAATCATTCGGGCGAACTGATCGCGTCCTTGCGGAAAGCCTTTGGGCCCGGACCGCCCGATCCGGAGGATGTCGCCCAGCAAGCGTTTCAGAAACTGATTGAGCGGCAAGACCGCACCGATATCAGGGATCTGAAAGCTTTTCTTTGGCGCACGGCGCGCAACACGTTTTTGAAGGCAGTCGGCAAGGACGGGGTGCGCTCCCGGCATGATTTCGAGGTCGAGCATCTTTTCTTTCCGGCGCGGGGAGACGATTCGACCCCTGAAAGGGTCTTAGAGGTGAAAGAGGAGCTGCAAGCGATCAACGAGGTGCTGCGCCAGATGCCGGAAAAACGTCGCCATGCTTTCCTGCTGCACAAGGTCGAGGGCTTGAGCGTTGCCGCCGTCGCCCGGCGTCTCGGTATTTCCCGCACGCCGGCGCAAAAGCACATCACTCGCGCCGCCCATCAGATCGAAACCCATCTCACTGAGATGCAAAAAGGGCGAACGGTGTGAACCCGGCGGATGATGATGAGAACTTGAGCCGGATCGCCCATGAGTGGCGCGAACGGATCAATTCGAGCGATGCGACCGCGGCGGACCGCCAAGCGCTTGATGCCTGGCTTTCCGAAGACATTCGCCATGAAGAAGCCTTCGATCGCGCCGAGACCTATTGGGCCTCATTTGACCATCTGCGCCGCGAAGATATCGACGCCGATCTCATGCCGCAAGCGAAAGCTGGCCTGCTGGCGCAATTTATTGATCAGGCGAAAGCGCTGTTCGCGCCCTCGCCAAAGAAGTTAGCAATGGCTACGGCGGCGATCGCCTTGATCGCTGTTCCTGTGGCGCTCAACACCCTTCAGACCGAGCCCAATGTTCAAGCGACGCTCGTGCCAATCCTTGCAGAGTTCGAGACGGGGACTGCGGAGACGACCGTCGTCACCCTCGACGACGGCACGGTCGCGACGCTCGGCGCGCGCACGCAGATTGAAACCGCAATGTCTGACCGGGCGCGTACCGTAATCTTAAAAAGCGGCGCGGCGTTTTTCGATGTCGAACCGGACGCCTCACGCCCCTTTTCTGTTGAAGCGGGAGAGCTGACAGCGACAGCGCTCGGCACCGAGTTCGACGTGCGCAGCAATGGCGGTGTGTTCCGGGTGGCCGTCGCCGAGGGGCGTGTCGAGGTGGCCTATCCCTATATGATCGACGACAGGCCGACCCGGCTCGTGACGCGCCGAACCCTCGACCAGGGTCAGGAGGTCGCTGCAACTATAGACGAAGGACTCCGCCCGATCCGCACCGTCGCCGCAGAAGATGTCGGTGCCTGGCGCGAGCAAAAGCTCATCTATGACGGCGGCACGCTCGGCGAGCTGGTAGCGGATGCCAATCGTTATTCAGACCGGGAGATTGTTCTCACGGCGAGCGCGCAAGCGTTTGCGGACCGAACCATCACCGCCTCATTCGACGCGAGCAATATCGACCGCATGCTCTCCATGCTGGCGCTCTCATATCCGATTGAGATTGACGGCAGCGACAGCAACATTCTTCGCCTGCGCGCCAAAGAAGACCTGGCTGAATAGCGCCAGCCCAAACTTTTTTCACACTTCGTCAACTTTTTTGCTGTGCCGGGGAGGCATTCGGGGCGGGCAAAGGGTCTAACTCACGATAGCGCGATTGAATAGCATTCGCAGCAAGGGTCCGAAGGGGGCATGTCTCGTGGGAAAAACATCTACAATTCAATTCAGCAGGGCGGCGCTGACAGCGGCGGTCTCATCCATTGCAATCCTGACAGCAGCGCCGATCGCGGCGGCGCAGACGTCTGACGAGAGCGCTGTCGCCGAAGCGCCGGTGAATATCCCCGCCGGCCCGTTGAACCGGTCCATACTGGCGATCTCTGATGCCTTCGACGTCGATATCCTCGCGCCGAATGAGCTGGTTTCCGGCAAGACAGCCCCAGCCGTGTCTGGCGCCACAAGCGCACAAAACGCGCTCAACCGCGCGCTCGCCGGTTCGGGTCTGACGTATACATTGACAGAAGGCGCTTACGTAATCGCACAGCAAACTGCGCAGGTTGAGCCCCTGCGCCCGACGAGGACCGCGGAGCGGGTCGAGCCGGAAGAGCCGATGGTAGTAGATACGATTATCGTCCGCGGCGAGCGGCTAGAACGTTCAAAATACGAGACCGCCTCCTCGGTCGAAGTTTTTACTGATGAAGACCTGAGACGGAACCCCGGTCTGAGGAACACCAACGATATTTTGGCCTTTACGCCAAATGTTACGATAGGGGCTGGTAATGAAGCACCTGCGATCCGGGGGGTGGCATCCAACGGGCCATTGAGCGGAACTCCCGCGATCACAGGGGGCGCTCGGCCTCGGGCGACAACCGTTTTGGATGGCCGGGTACTGACATTTAATGAGTACGTCTTTGGTGCAACGAGTGTCTATGACATTGACCAAATAGAGGTCTTTCGCGGGCCGCAAACGTCTGTCCAAGGAGCCAATAATATCGCTGGTTCTATATTTGTGTTTACTGAGGATCCGACTTTCGACTTCGAAGCCGGTCTGCTTGCTGAGGTGCAGGAGTTTGACGGCACTCGTTTTGCCGGCTTCGTTTCAGCCCCAATCGTTGAAGACGAACTCGCGATCCGACTGACAGCCGATTATCAGCGAAGGGACACGTTCGTCGAGTATGGAGACCCGAATCTGACCAATTTGGCACCGGATGATGTCAGAAACGATCCTCGCCTTGTTGAGTCCGAAAATATAAGGGGAAAGCTCCTCTGGACCCCGAGTGACATTCCAGATTTTACGGCCAAACTCACTCTGTCCTATATTGAGAGCACTCAGCCAAGTTTACTACAAGTACAAGCACCATTTGAAGACCTTGCGCCTCGTGCGCCTTTTGGCGACGGACGCTCCCGGGTGGACACTGAAAGCACATACGGCGTTCTTGATCTCTCTTATAGTTTTGGAGATGGCTTTGAGCTGGTGAACCAGACTACGTATTCGGACTATTTCGTTCAGTTTATCAATGCAGCTTTACCCACCCCTCTTGGCAACGCCAATGATGGCACTCAATTTTCGAATGAAACCATTTTGCGATTTGAGCCGAGCGACAGCTGGTTATCGGGTCTCGCAGGCGTCTATTATTTCGAAAAAAACGAGGATAATCTTGCGCCCGCATTTGGGGGCGTGGGCGCAGAGGACAGTCAAACAAGCTTGGGGATCTACGCTGCTGGCGTGGCCGAATTGACTGATAAACTCTCGCTCACAGCCGCAATCCGTTATCAGCGTGATACGCAGGATAGGATCGGATCCTATCAAATACCTTTTCCTGGCTTCCCCTTTGTGGAATTTGATTTTGAGGGGACCTATGAAGTGGTGTTGCCGCGGTTCGAGCTCGCATACGATTTTTCCGATAACCTTCGCATCGGTGCGCTTCTGTCTCGTGGGACTAATCCAGGCGGGATTGTTCCGAATGTCCTTCCGCAGTCTGTGGCCAATCCGATAGGTGGTACGGTCACCGAGTACGACAACGAGAACGTTTGGACTTATGAAGCGTTTACACGCGCAGCGTTCTTGGATGGAAGGTTGAGATTCGCCGGAAATCTCTTCTATTCAGATTACGAAGACTTTCAACTCTTCACCGTCGTTGGTTTCACACCCTTACCATCTGCTGTGGTCAATATTGATAACATCGAAACAGCGTTTAGCTATGGATTTGAAGCGGAGGCAGAATTTGATGTGACTGACCAATTCTCGGTCTTCTCTAGTTTTGGGGTGATTGAATCACGCTTAGACGAGGTCGGTTTCGACGGTGAGGTTGAGAGGCGAGAGTTTGGAAATTCGCCCCCGGTGACAGCAGCTTTTGGCGCGAACTTCAAACCATTTGATGCGCTGTCCCTATCAGCACAAGCTCGGTATTCGTCCAGTTATTCAAGTACCAGCACCGATGATCCTGACGAGGTCGTTGGAGACTTCCTTGTTGCAAATCTGAGTGCGAGCTACGACTTTGGCCCTGCAGAAATTTACGCCTATGCAAACAATGTTTTTGATGAGTTCTACGTGACAAACGTCTCCTTTGGCGGGCAGTTTGCTTTTCCCGGTGCACCAAGAACTTTGGGCGCGGGTATACGCTTGGAGTTCTAAGAGATCGTGGCGGTGAGCTTAACACCCATTCGGCGGATCGCTCCGGGCAATAAATGGCGCAGGATAGCCACCCGCAGCACGCGGACAATGCTTGCGCTTGCAGGAGGTTATCTTATCGCGGCCGCCTACATCAGACTGCTTGCAGCAGGCCTTTCGAAACTGGGTCTGAACCCCGGCGAAGCAGCATATTTTGGTCTAATGTCCGGTCTGGTGCTTTACGTAGTATACGCGCTCTGGGTCGCCGCAACGCGGTTTCTAGCGCGTATGGTGGGTGGGACCGTAGTCGCCGTTCTCTCACTGAATGTCCTAAGTTCAACGCTTGCGAGCTCGGGTATCTAGGCCATGCGGATCACCAAAGAGTTCCGCGAATCCATGAACTGGCTCCACACCTGGATGGGCGTTGCCCTCGCGGGGATATTGTTCATCATCTTCTGGATGGGCACGCTCACTGTGTTCCACCTAGAGATCGACAAATGGATGATGCCGGAAATACGCTCGGTCGTTGAGGTCGATGGCCCGCTTGATCCAATTGTGATGTCAAGGATCGGAGAGTTGCAGATCGAGCCGACAACGTCGGTGGCAGTTATACCCGCTCATGAGCGCATGCCGCTAATCATCTTTCGGAGATACGGGGACAGTGTCGGCTTCGAGGAAGTGTTCCTGCATCCCGAGACCGGTGAGGTTGTTGAACGCACCGACACGCTCGGCGCGAGCGAATTCTTCTATCCCTTCCACTATATGCTGCATGTGAGTTGGAAGGGCGTTGGCTACGGAATTGTCGGCCTTGCTGCAATAGCGATGCTGATCATGGTCGTATCGGGACTTTTCTTACACCGTAAGATATTTCAGGACTTCTTTACATTCCGCCCCAAAAAGGCGGCACGGCGTTCGACGCTGGACCTACACAATTTGACGGCTGTAATCGCATTGCCGTTCCACATTTTATTTCCCTTGTCCGGCGTGCTGATCTTTGGGCTCGTTTACTTTCCGAACGCGATGACAGCTGGATATGGCGGCGATCGATCGGCGCTGACGGAAGATAGTTTGGGTTTTTATGTGCCGGAACTTGTTGGCGAGCCAGGTGTGTCACCGGACACTATTGACGCTTATGTCGAGCGCGCTGAAGCGATTTGGGCTGAACGTAGCGGCTCGCCGGCCCGCGCCGATGGAATAGGCGTCTTGAACATCGGAGATTCCGGGTCCGTCGTTATGGTATATCACGTGTTTCCAAAACGAACGGTAGCCATGCGGCAGGGCAACATCACCTTTTCAACTGTGACAGGAGAAGTCCTGACCGATTTCATCCCGCAGCCCATAATGAATAGCTCGGCTTGGCTAGAGGGGGCACACTTTATTCGCTTCGACAGTTGGCTGGTTCGTTGGCTCTTCTTTTTCGGCGGGCTTGCGGGCAGTGCGATGATTGCCACTGGAATGCTGTTCTGGATGCGCGCGCGCATCCGCCGAGGAATGGAGCCGGTGAGCGTGCGCGTGGTGCGTGCGCTGACTATTGGAACGACGACAGGCATTATGGTGTCGAGCGTGGTCTTCCTCGTTGCCAACCGCGTATTGTCATCAGATGCTGCTGCCTTTGGTCTTGGTCGGGCTGGTCTCGAGGTGGCGGCGTTTTTTGCTGTCTGGATTGTGACCTTCCTTGATGCGGGCCTGCGCGACAGGCGCGCTTGGAAGGACCAGTGCTGGGCGATGGCCGCTGTATGCGTGCTGGCCGTGGCTCTGAACTGGATCACCACCGGCGGGCATCTGGTGGAAACATTGAGCCAGGGCCAATGGGCTGTCGCCGGGGTAGACCTGATGCTTCTAGCGTCCGCCGTTTGCGCAGCCTATTCCGCACTCCGCCTACAGACTATTCAAGCAAGCGATACTGAAATGCCTCGGCTTAGTAGAGGTAAGACGCCTGCAGAAGTGATTGCCGAGTGAGCCCTGCAATTTCTCTTGCGCTTCTGGCGTTCGCTTCGCTGCTCAGTATTATAGGTGTGGCCGCGGTGGCGCTCAGTCAGGAGAGGAATTGGCGTAACATTGGCGTCAGTAAAGCTCCCGCGACCTGGGTCCGGCCCTTAGGATGGGGGCTAATTTTCTTCGCACTCGTACCCTGCATCATCCGAGACGGATTCAGCTTCACGGCGCTGGTGTGGCCCATGTTACTGGCGGCCGCTGCACTCGTTATCGGGATGGTCCTTGCTTACAAGCCAGCTGTAATGCGTATTCTGTTTTCATCGCTATTTAGTCGTCATGGGTCAACGGAAATCTGACTCGGTATAGTGATCGAAACCGCTGATTGAAGCGTTTATCTGAGAAGAGAGTTCGGGAACGGATGAGCGATCTTCAATAGCTGATCCCGTCTAAACTCTAGCGATCCGCCATCGCCGTACTGTGGTCTTCGGTCGTGGTGTCCCATCAACAGGCAGCGCAGCCCGTAGTCGAGGTCTGCTTCCAGCATACGTTTTTCGAGTGAATGGCGAAGCGAGTAGACACGGTGATCTGCTGTTGGAAATAGTCCATGTGTTCGGAACGCTTTCAACAAAGTAGCAGACAAGAGTGCGCCCTTGTCTCGATAATGTGGGAACCCTCTTGGAGCATGCTTCATCGCTTCAAGCGAGACGCCGACAAGCGGAATGTCGCGCTCGGCAGGTTCGGTAGGTTCGCGTTGAAGACGATGCTGTATCGGGCGGGATTAGCGATTACGCTCGGCCGAGAGACGGTCTCGACCATCCCGATGTAGTTGCACATTCGAATTAGCAACGCGCAGCGAACTTCCTATGGTTGCAACGAAACGGTCATTCGCAAATTTGATCGCTACGTCCGTTTCTGGCGAAAAACGGACCACCAGAGACCAAACTGATCTTTTGTCCGCTGAATAATTTGGGAGTTGTATTTTAGAGAGGCGGAGCAATCGCTCTTTTCAGCGTGCTGTCAATCGGATGTAAGCCTGCTTTTAGCATAGTTTTGGGGTTGAGGCATTTCATCCGGACAACTGCGCGTTCGATGAACTCTGGCGGTGCCATGAATTGGCGAATTCGGATCTTCCTCTTTTGTCTGTGCGGGAGCAGGGCAATTGAAGCATACTTTGCAATTACTGTTTCGATTTATTTAGGGGTTTGAGCTGTGGCGCGTTTAATAAATATGGCAGAAAGCGTCATTTAGCACACAACCGCCGGTCGTTCTGATTGACTGCGCGATGAAGCTTTTTCAAACTTATGCTTATTCCGAGGGGACAGGCCTCTAAGCATGCGAACAATTACCTATGCGCTCACAGGTTCGGAAGTTTGGACAAATGTCGCTTTGGTCGTGGAGATTATGGTCATCATCCTAGCAGTCTCATTTGTTGTCACCCTTCCACCTCGTAAAAAGCGCTAACAAATTCCAGACGGGCTAAGTCTGTAGGTTATCTATTTACCAACCATACCTGCCTCGGATTTACAACACGATTGATTTAGCTCCCTGAACTTCAGCTATGTTTTGGTTATAGAAACAGGCTGCTCAGGAGAGAGTTATGGCCCGCAAACGCTACACAACCGAGTAGATTATCCGGAAGCTTCGCGAAGCGAATGTGTTGATCGGGCAAAGTCAGATGGTGTCAGGCGTTATCCGTTATCTTGGGATTTCAGATGTCACCTACTATCGCTGGCGCAAAAGGTATGGCGGTCTAAAGGTTGATCACATCAAAAAGGCGCTTGGCGTTTCCGAGCGCTAAGCCTGCTGCGGTGTGGGTCAAACTCGTTTTACGCAATGGCTACCGCTAAGGGTCGCTGATGATGAGCTCGCTCTGACATTAGCGATCATCAGTCTTGCACGTGAGTATAGTCGCCATTGCTATAGGGGGCGGATCCATGCTTTTCTAGGCTCTTGTGATCAGCCTTGAAGCTGATTTCCCGAGCGTTGCGATGCAGGTTGCTACAGCTCCTGCGAGTGATCCTTTATGCGCTTCAGAATATCGGAAAATCCTGGGCGTTCGCGATAGTATAGAGCCGCCGTAGCGTCATAGGCGGCCTCATATTGTGATCTGGTTTTCACGTCGGTGAGCACAAAGGCCTCATTGCGCGATAGATCCACCTCGTCATTGGATGTGAACTTTGATGTCTTATGGCTTTTGTAAGCCTCGCTACCGATGAAATCGAGCACTGGGTCATGGCCCAGAAGACAGTACACATCATAATAATGGCGCATGAAGTTCTGAGGCATTGCGCCCGATAATTGCTGTTGGCGAAACTTGCGCGAGATCGCGTGTAGTTTCTCAACCAGGGTGTATTCAGGATTGTAGCACGGCACGCTGAGGGCGCGGTTATCCACCAAATCGGATACCCCGCTCTTGATTGCATGGGCATAGGCCCACGACGTGAAATCACATGGTGTGTTCGGAGCGACTTGATCAAAGCCAGCTTCGAGCAAGACCCCATCTTTCACACCGGACGGCACATTGTTGATGGATTTGTAATTGAGCCTGATACCGGCGCTACGCATACGCGGATCATCGAACGCCGTATCGCGCGCAATGTCATTGATGCCGTCTATGCTCAAGGTTTCTGCAAGACCGTCGAAAAAGGCTCGGCGCTTTTCGACATGGACTGGTTTGGTTTGGTTTTTCCCGATCGGCAGGTCTTCGGTCGGGTTTATCTGTATATCTATGTCTTCTGAAAAGCGATGGATGAGTCCGAAGCCTTTAGAAAGAGAGGTTCCGCCTTTCAGCTCAAAGGACAGTCCCATTTGTTGCAGGCCATAAAGGCAATGCATTATCCAATAGTCTTTCTCCACGAGCGCAGGGTCGATGGAGAGGTCACGCCCGACAATGGCGATGAGATCGCTAAAGTCAGGCGTGTCGTGTAAATAGGTCAAGCCGCTTGGGCCCGCCGGTTTTCATGGTTGAGAACTGAACCGAGCTCACGTTTTGCACGGACACCGCCAAATTTTTCGACAGCGGTTTTAAGCGCCGCTTGGTCCATCTCTGAAGCGCGCGTACGCGCGCGGCGCGTGACTTCGCCTTGATCCTCCGCAAGCCGTTTCAGATTGTTCAAGAGATCGACGAGCAGGAACTCCGCGCTCGCCTCATTCGGAAAGAAGGACTTGCGACGGAAATCAAACGTGCGACCGTCAAGCTCAAACCGCCCATGGCGTTTGCCATTGTAAACCACGGTCTCATTGTAAAGCTGCGTCGTGCCAACCCCTAGACCGTTATAGTCGTTTGGTGAGACCATCAGGAAGCGGTCATCTTTCAGGAAGCTTTCAACCAGCTTCTTTGTGTCGGCGGGCGCTGCGCCAAAGCGGGTTTTCCTAGGCACCATGTAAAGACCAGGGGCAACTTTTGTCAGGCGCCCTTCGTTAAGCAGGGCGCGCAGATGGCGATCCACAGCGTTTGACAGCCGCGCAAGATCAGCGCGCCGGTACACCTGACCGGGGCGAAGCCGCTTTTTCAGCTGATTGAGCGCTGTCATGACCATGTCTCCTCTTGAGAGCCCACATATAAGCCGAGACACCCCTATATGCAATGATATTTGTTAAAAATTCATGCACTTTGATCGATTTTCTGTGCCGTTTATAGGCGCGCCGCGCTAATAGCGCGGCGTTTCCATGCGGGCTACTTATTACTTTTTAACACAGAGTGTTATTGGGGTTTTATGCTCTTTGCAGGATCGCATCCGAAAGTCGCCCATTTGGATTTGAGAAAGGCATTTAGTGTTGACGAAATGTCCAAGCTTTGGCGGCGTAGTAACCACTTGCTGGGCAGTGATAGATCTTGATACCAATGTTTTGGTTCCAGACCGAACAAGAGGGCTGAAAACGAATGGCGACGGAAGTTGAAATCGAGTTGACCGACGAACAAGACGCATTCGTTCGTAACCTCTTCGATCAGGGCAAATTCAAAAGCTAAAGTGACGTGCTGCGTAATGCACTCAAATTGCTTGAAGAGATAGAACAGTCCGACAACGAAACTCCGAAAACCGCCTCGGATACTGATTTATCCGAATAAACATGCTATAATGCAGCCATTATGACGACCGACGCAGACCTTTTGAAAGCGCTTCAAGCGCAAGCTGAAAAAGGAGGTATCGATCCGACTCTTAAAGAGCAGATCGAGTTATCGCTTGATGGCGCTTACGAATTCAATGCCAAAACTACCGATTCCGGACGAGTTTGGGTAGCTTCCAGCTGGGTGCTCAAGTGGGGCATGCTGCTGGGATTGCTGGCGGCACTAGTGAATGGTGTTCGGTGGTATAGCTGGTATGGCATGGAAACTTCCGCTCCCATTCAGTCCGTCTTAATTGCTGGTGGGTTCCTGTTAGGCTTCTTTTTCTTTTCTTACATTCACTCTGCAATGAAAATCTCGCATAGGACTTCAAAACGGATGGCTGCTGCGTACGAGGCTAAGAAGTCTGCTCAACAGACTTAGTTCTTTTTCAGTTGATCAGCTCCGGTTTGGTAGTGCTCGGGAGACCCAAATGGTTGTCGATCAGGCATTCGCTCTTCTGATCCTCGACCAGATCCCCGTTGTATTTCGCCATCAGCATCTGGCCTTGATCTAAACATAGGAACAGCTCGGTCCCATATGTTGGCTTGCTCCGCTGACAGGTTTTCTTTATCAGCACGCGCAAAATCATCCCATTCTGCATCTCGGCTATCCTGTACGCGCGATTGAACAGCAAACTTGCGTGTTTGCGCGAGATTGCCAACTTCCCCGTGCATCCGATCCACCGACATTTCGTGCCGTTGACCCGTCCAAAATGCCGTTCCCTCGATCTGCTCATGACGCGCTTCATCGTATGAAATACCTTCGCCGATACCTTCGGCTTGATTGCGGTACGCTTCACCAGCTGCTTCGATTTGCGAAAATCCAATTGGCGCTGCGATGGGTGTTTCGCTTGGTTGCCTGAAGCCAGGGAGAGCCGGTGTTTCCAAAAGCCCGTCTGCTTGGGCATCAATGAATTCGCGTGCCTCGGCTTCAACCCACATTCGATCATTCAATTCGCCCGAACTCCAACGCCGGCCCGCCTCAGCGTATCCGATAGGGTTACCGTCCCCACGATCTTGCTCGGCCATATAGCCAAGAAACGCATTGTCCCAATTCGCGGTAAAGCTGGACCCTTCACGTTCAACCTGACTTGCAAGTTGTCTCGCCGCATCAGATCTTGCCTGGTAACGCTCGCGATCTAAGCTCGCCGTTTGGCTTTCTTGAAGGTTGGCCGCAAACGCTTCGCGCCATGAGTTTGATGTTTGCCCGCCTTCCGTGGTGCGAGCACCATCAGCAGTCGTGACGATGTCATCATATGTGTCCTGAGCATTGTCAGTGCGCACCGCTTCTCTGGCAGCTTCATAAATTTCTGATCTGCGCTGTTCGGTTGCGGCCGACGCTTTCACGCCCCCTTCGACCTTCGCACTCCCTATCAGCGGAACCTTAAATCCCCGGCTTGCCGAGGCTGCCACATAAGCTTCAAGGGCCATCCGGGATTCTCTGGATTCTCCGAACCGTTCGGCAAACCGGCTAGCATTGCTCATAAGCTGGTTCGCGGACTCCGACATGCGTGTATCCTGACTATATCCAGTGACATCCTCGAAGCTCTTGCCCTCGCTCATTTGCCAAGTGAGGTCGGTGATGCTGTGTGCCAATGCAGTCCGCGCTTCAGTAGAGCGGCTCGCCGCAGCGTCGCGTTGCTCAAGTGACATACTAGATTCACTTTGCAGCGCCGTGGATAGGCCACCTGAATAGTCTACGCGCGTGGCGCCTCTGCTGATTGCTCCGGTCCCGTCGTAAACATAACCGCCAGCCGCCGTCATTCGCATACGCGCGCCTTCAGGCGTGTTCCAAGAGCTTTCACCAGTGTCGACAAAAGAGCTGGTCGCCATTCGGTTGCCGTCGGTCGTATTGAAACGGTGAACGCCAAAACTGGTATTACCCAGGGCGATCTGCCCGGTAGAGGTTTCCCGCGCAGCCGCCTGCGCCGCTGTTTGAGCGGGGTGCAGAAGCGTTTGCGATAATCCCGAAAACGCAACGCCTGCGCCGCGACCGATAGCGCCCGCCATGAAGGGTATCATCAAAGTCATGTAGCCAGCGATCATGGCGATATCGGCGTGGACCGCTTCAATGCCCGCCTGGGTCACGAGCGTAATCTCCTCGCCGGATGTTGGGGTGTAGGCAGCGCCCAGGCTGCGTGATCCGGCCGTTCCCATCATAATCCGGTGGAGGATCACATATAGCGGTCCCCAAGCCATTAGAACCACGAAGCCACTGACATAGCCCCGCAACAGTCGAAAGCCGGTTTCCGGCAGCAGGAAGAGCGGAAACAGCACCGGGAACAGTCCGTAAAAAAGAACTTCTGCAACGGTGCGGAAAAGCGGCACCCATCGTTCAGCGAGACGTGCGCCTTCTCGGATCGCGCGACCTTGCTCTGCCTCTGTGCGTGCTTGGCTATAGGCATCCAGCAAGGCGTCTGCCCCAAGCTCCGCACCCTGATCGCGAACAGACTTGTCGACCAGGTTTCCGAGCGTGGCTTGACGAATTTGATCAGATGCCGCCCGCGCGCTGCCGAGGAAAAAGTCATGCGCCTCCGTTAGAGAGTTTAGCACCAAGGCTTGTGCGGCAGCATCACTTAGACCTGGTGAAATCTGTTTGCCGTAGATTTGCGCAATGCGGTTGGTTTCCGCCGTCCACAACGCGTCCAGCTGGGTCGCAGCGACATCGCAGGAGCGCACCTCCGTTGCGCCTGGGCCCGTGACGTACTCATAGAAACGCGCAGGATTTGGCGGGTTCACTGTCGTGATGAAAGCCCAAAGATCATCCGTCTCCCGCATATCTGTGACGGAATAGCGATGCTCTAACAGATCATAGAAAACGCAAGTGCGGATGAAGCCTGACAGGTTTTCGCCGAAGGTCGCGTCGGTGACCTGAAAGGACATGGCGTCCTTGAAGATCTTGCTGCCGAAGATGAACCCGTTTT
>JBCCXW010000077.1:0-16103 GCA_039191105.1 Pseudomonadota bacterium | reverse complement strand
TAGACCGCAACTGGTCTGATCATCGCCGCGCGCTCCAGGCCCCAACGACGAACCGAAATGAGTTACGCGACAAAGCGCTCAATCTTTGGCGATGGCGTGAGGAGATGAAAGATGGACATTGATGCAATTCGCGCCCTGGCTGGCGATATCCGGAGCGAAGTCGGCAAAGCGGTGATCGGACAATCCGACACCGTGGATCTCATGCTCACCGCTCTGTTCTCCGGCGGACACATCCTCCTTGAAGGCCCGCCAGGCACGGCCAAAACACTGCTCACACAATGCTTTGCGGCCGCGATCAAACTCGAGTTTGGCCGCATCCAATTTACGCCCGACCTGATGCCAGGCGATGTCCTCGGCACCAATCTGTTCAACTTTTCCACCAATCAGTTCACTCTCACCAAAGGGCCGATTTTCACCGACATCCTACTCGCCGATGAAATCAACCGAACGCCGCCCAAAACCCAGGCCGCTTTGCTCGAGGCTATGCAGGAGCGCAAAGTTACGATTGATGGCGCCGCCTATCCCCTGAATGATCGGTTTACGGTGATCGCGACGCAGAACCCGATCGAACAACAAGGCACCTACCCCCTGCCCGAAGCCCAACTGGATCGGTTCTTGTTTAAGCACGTGCTCCCCTATCCGAGCCGCGAGGAAGAGCTCGCCATTGTGATAGGACATGGCAACCGCTCCGGTATGAAAACGCCAGCCGCCTTCGGCGTTGCGCCCGTGGTCAGCGCGGATCACCTCGCGGCCACCGTGAGTGCGGTCCAGCAAGTGCGGGTGCAGGACGATGTGGCCGCCTATATCGTCGATATCGTGCGCACCACACGCGAAACGGCCGCCCTCTCGCATGGCGCGAGCCCGCGTGCCGCAGCCGCAATCGCCGCTGCATCACGCGCCCGCGCCGCGCTGGATGGGCGCGACTATGTCGTTCCCGACGATATCAAAGCGCTGTCCTTACCAGCGCTGCGGCATCGCGTGATCCTCTCGCCCGCCGCCGAAATCGAGGGTCAAACAACAGATGACACGCTGCGCGAAATCATCGAGCAAACTGCGGCGCCGCGCTAGGACGGTGGACCCGTGATCGCCCCGACACTCCGTGCCATCTGGCTGATGCTACTAGGTTTGCCCGCAGCATTGATCATCGCTGTTTTTGCGCCTGCATTTTGGGGCGCGTCTGGGGTCTGGATGGGCGGCCTGTTCGGCTTGCTATTGGCGGATCTTGCATTCACGGCCAGACGCGGTGCGATCTCGGTTCAAGTAGAGGCGCCATCGGTTTTGTATATGAACAGCACCGATCCAGCGGACATTACCGTCCATATTGCCTATGGCGCCTTGCCACAGCAAATGTCGGCATTGCTGGAAACGAATGGCTATATCGCGCAGCCGAATGCAGCGATTCTAAAAGGCTGGGCCAACCGGTCGCATCAATTCTCGCGCCCGCTGCAGCCGATCCGACGCGGGCCGGGTCGCTTAGATCGACTTTGGTTGGCTTGGACCGGACCGCTTGGCCTGATCCGGCTCAAACGGGTTGAGCCCTTGGGCATTGAAGTTCCGATCACACCGAACACGCGTTGGGTGCAAGAAGAGGCGGTTCGCCTTTATACCCGTGACGCTGACTTTGGGATCAAAATGCAGTTGGATCGCGGCGATGGCTCGGAATTCGATGCTCTGCGCGAATTTGCGACCGGCATGGACCGGCGTGCGATTGACTGGAAGCAATCGGCTCGCCATCGGCAATTGCTGGCCAAAGAATTCCGCACTGAGCGCAATCACAATATCGTTTTCGCCTTTGATACTGGCCGGTTAATGTGTGAACCACTCGGCGGCGTTCCCAAAATTGACCGGGCCATCAACGCCGCGCTTCTACTCGCTTATGTCTCCCTGCGCTCAGGCGACAAAACGGCTCTGTTTGGCTTCGATGCCAAGCCGACCGTGACCAGCAATGTGTTGAGCGGTTCTGGTGCCTTCCCGCACATGCAAGCCCTCGCCTCGCGGCTCGATTACTCGGTCGAAGAAGCGAATTATACATTGGCGCTCACATCGCTCGCAGCACGTTTGGAACGGCGCAGTTTGATTGTTTTGTTCACTGACTTTGTCGATACGATTTCGGCCGAGCTGATGCTGGAAAATGTAAAACGCCTGCTCGACCGACACCTTGTCTTATTTGCCTGTTTCGAAGATCAACAACTCGCCGAAATGATAGAAGCTGAGCCGGTCACCGCCGATCTTGTGTCGCGCGCGGTGGTCGCAGATGGTCTTTTGAAAGAGCGCGAGCTCGTCTTGCGGCGGCTCGAACGGTTGGGGGTGCAAATCATTGAGACCCGTCCAGAGCATTTCAGCGCGGACCTGGTGTCGCGATACTTGGAGATTAAGCGGAGGGAGATGTTATGAGCGATCGTGTCATGAAGTCTTACCGTTTTCGCGAAGAGCGCGAAGCCGACTGGACGCAGCTTGACCGAATCGTCCGCCTGGCAGAGCGGCGCGGCGTGGATCACTTATCGGACCAAGACCTTGCCGACTTGCCGCACCTTTATCGGCAAGCGGTGTCTTCCTTATCGGTGGCGCGCGCGATCTCTCTCGATCAGAATGTCATTGCCTATTTGGAAACCTTGTGTGCGCGAGCTTACTTTTTTGTCTATGGCACGCGTGCGCGCATGGGCGAGCGGGTGGCGCAGTTCTTTGCGCGCGATTGGCCCGCGGCGGTCAGTGCTGTGCGCGGGCCGACTTTGCTGGCGTTCCTATGCTTGTTCGGCGGCGCCGCGCTCGCATTCTTTTTAACCCTGAGTGACATGGAATGGTATTGGACCTTCCATGGCGGCTGGGACCCTCGCAATCCCAACGCGACCTATGACGACTTACGTGACACGCTTTACGAGGAGCGGCGAGACATTGTCGACATGCTTGGCGCTTTTGCGGCACAGCTGTTTTCCCACAATAGCCGGATCGCGATTTTCGCCTTTGCCTTAGGCTTTGCGTTTGGCGTGCCGACGGCGGTTTTGTTGATTTATAACGGTGTCTATTTGGGCAGCTTTTATGCTGTGTTTTGGCAGAAAGGCTTGGCCTATGAGCTGACCGGGTGGCTGTTTATCCATGGCGTGACCGAACTGTTTGCAGTGATTTTGGCGGGCGCGGCCGGGTTCACGATCGGTGGCGCGGTGGCCTTTCCAGGGCGAAAATCTCGCATGCAGTCGATGCGCGACTCAGGCGCGCAGGCCGCGATGGTGATCATCGGCGCCGTGGTCATGCTGTTTCTCGCCGCGTTGCTTGAGGGCTTTGGTCGGCAATTGATCAATTCCGATTCAACCCGCTACCTGATTGCGGGGACGACACTCTTGTTTTGGCTCGGCTATTTCTATCTGCCGCGGCGCGAGAGGTTCGACAGACGTGGCTAATGCAAAAGCCCCCCCCGTCTCAGTTGTTGAGGAAGGCAAGCGTCGGCGCGCGCGCATGCGGGCGCGGCGCCAAGAAGCCAAGCGGGTGCGCACTTTGGTGACCCCCGAGGGCGCGGCGCTCAATTTGAAAATCGCCACCTTCAGTGAGCGCTTCGGCGCTTTCATCCTCGATATCGGACTGCAATTTCTGCTGATTTTTTTGATCATCTGGTCGCTCTTCTTTGTCGCCGGCGCGATGGATGTGGACGGCTGGACCATCATCGGCGCTGTGGCGCAAATTCTGATTTTCTTCGTCCGTAATTTCTATTTCATTGTCTTCGAGATTGGCCGTCGGGCCGCAACCCCGGGCAAGCGTGCCCTTGGCCTTCGGGTTGCTGACCGCAAAGGCGGGCGGTTAACAGCGAATGCCGTCATCGCCCGTAACTTCCTGCGCGAGCTCGAGTTCTTTCTCCCGCTCTCCGTGATGTTTTCTTTTGGCGGCGAGGGCGTCGCGGCATGGATCACCTGGTTACTATTCTTTTGGTGTTTGGTCTTTGTGCTGTTTCCGTTATTCAACAAGGATAAGCTAAGGGTCGGCGATTTGGTCGCTGGAACGATGGTTATTCACGCCCCCAAAGTGACCCTCTTACAAGATATTGCCGCTGTGAGACCGAGCGCCGATGGCGCCAGCCAAGTGCGCTTTTCGACCGCGCAGCTGGATGTATATGGCATTCATGAACTGCACGTACTTGAGGATGTGCTGCGCCAATCGACCCCCGAAATAAAGCAGAATGTCGCCAATCGGATCGCCACAAAGATCGGCCATACGCCGGCACCTGGGGAATCCGAAATCGCCTTCCTCGAAGCCTATTACGCTGCCCTGCGCCAACGCTTAGAACAACGCATGCTGTTCGGTGAGCGAAAAGAAGACAAATATGATCGCCGCTAAAGATTATGCAGATGACCAGCGATCCACCGATAGAGTGATGCGATGATCGGCATCCTTTTTGACCACTAAATCTGCCTGAGCCCGTAGAGGAAGAATGTTTTGTTCCAGATTGGGCAGATTGATGCCCGCCCAAACCGATTTGGCGAATGTGATCAGCTCTGGCTCCGTCATATGTCGGAACTTGGTGTAAAAACTGGTCGCGTCATGTTCAGCGGCGTGCCAGAAGCGTAGGAACCGTTCCAGAAACCAAGTCTCGATATCGACCAGGTCAGCATCGAGATAGATCAGCACATCCGGATCGCCCTTCCCCCGCGCGCTGGGCGCAGGCGAGCGAAAGCCAAGGCCTTCCAAAATCAACAGATCGGATGGCACGATACGGCGGGTCAGCGCTGGATCAGGATCGAAGGTGATATGGCTATAGCCCGGAAACTCCGTCTCCTGGGTGCGCACAGATGCGATCGCTGCTTGCAAGGCGCGATAATCATACGTCTCCGGAAAGCCTTTGCGTTCGAACAAGCCTTTCGCGCGCAATTGGTCGGTCTCAAATAGGAAGCCGTCGGTCGAAACGGTTTCGACATGGAGAGGCGGGTCGAGGGTTTGAGCCAAATGCTGCGCGAGCGTGCTTTTGCCTGATGCAACCGAACCGGTGAGCCCGACCACCAAGCCTGGTTGTGCCGCCTGGATCTGTTGTAGACGATCGGCCAAGATCGCGATTCCGGGCGTCATCGGAACCTCAATTTCAGCGCTCATCGGAAACCTCTTGTCTAAGATTCCTCTGGGTTCTAAGGCGTCTCCGCTGGGCTGCCAAGAAACCGCTCGAGCTGCCCCATAAAGTCATCATACTGGTCATGATGGAGCCAATGGCCGGCATCTGCGATGACGCTGACATGGGCGTTTTGAAAGTGCCCTGCTCGGCCGTCTTCCGCTGGGTTTGACGCCCAACTCTTAGCGCCATAAACGAGCCAGGTCGGGCAGCTGATCTGCGTCCACAAATGGACAAAATCCGCATGCGGAAGGTCTGACGGCGATCGGCCAAGTCCGGCCGGATCGTAAGCCCAGCTGATCGTGCCATCGGCATTGGATTTGACACCTGTCTCGGTCAAGTGGTGGATGAGATCATCGGGCAAATGGGGGAAGGCCGCTTTCATCCGTGCCTCGGCCTCGACGAGATCTGCCATCACACGCGGCGCCCGTTTGGAAAGCGATCGGCGCTGCTCAATCCAGTCGGTGAGGCGGGCAGTGACCGATTGAACTTGCCGCTCGGCCAGCATTTTCGGCGATGGCCCGAGCCCTTCCAGCGCCACCAGTCTCCCAACCCGGTTCGGAAACAAGCCAGCATAGCGGATCGCAATATTGCCGCCCAGTGAGTGGCCGATCAGGGTAAACTTGGTCAAATCAAGCTGGTCGATCAGGCTGGCCAGGTCATAGACATGATCCATCACCCCATAATCACCATCGCTGACCCAATCGCTTTGGCCATGACCGCGTAGGTCAAAGGCGATGACGCGATAGCCGGTTGCCAGCCGTCCGGCGACCCGGTCCCAGCTGCGCTTTTGATCGCGCCCGCCATGTACCAATACCAAGGGCAGAGCGGTTTCTTCGCCCCATTCGGCGAGGGATAAAGACAAACGCTGCGACGAAAACTTACTTGTACGATGGGGGGCTGTCATGGCGCCTTGCTAGTGCGCGTTTGCCCGTCTGGCGAGCCCTGCTGCCGCGGAAACCTTGTAACTCGGTTGCGGGCTTGCCACATCCCGGCCTTGGTTTTTATGGAGAGCGCTATGGCGCCGACAAATATCCCGATGGATGATTTTGTGGCCGGGTTCAGCCCGCAAGGCTTACCTGTGCGCGGGCGGGTCATCCGTTTGTCAGACGGCACTATCTCTCCCATTCTAAAACGCCATTCCTATCCGGATCATTTGGCTGAAATCCTAGGGGAGGCAGTCATGCTCTCGGCATTGGTCGGGTCCGGGATGAAATTCGAAGGCAAAGTGATGGCCCAAGCCGAAGGGGATGGTCCGGTCTCGATGCTGGTTGGCGAGTATACCAAAACCGGCGGCCTGCGCGGTTATGCCAAGCATGAACCAGAGCGCTGGGCCTGGCTCAACTCGGTCAATAAGGGTGACAAGCCGCACATGCCGCAATTGTTCGGCGCGATGGGGCGGCTTGGTCTTATGATCGTCTATGCCAATCGCGATCTGCGCCCGTATCAAGGCATCGTGCCGATGGCGAAAGGCTCGCTGGCTCAGTGCGCTGAAGACTATTTTCGCAAGTCGGAGCAGGTTGAAACCCTGCTACGCCTGTCCGTGGTCAAAGATGCAAGTGGCCGCTGGCGCGCCGGCGGAATGATGATCCAAAAAATTGCCGGAGATCTGGCGCGCGGCGACACCGAAGAGGGCTGGCGAGAAGCGGAAGCTTTGTTCTCGACCCTCACCGATGCAGAGTTGACCGATCCGGCTTTGCCAGCGCCGGATCTCATCTATCGTCTGTTTCACGAAAGCGGCGTTGCAATGGACCGGGATGCGCAGGCGCTGGCGGACGAATGCACCTGCAATCGCGACCGCCTGGTCGGCACGCTGCAAGGCATGTCCGATGAGAGCCTGCGCGATATGGTTGAGCCGGATGGCACGCTGGTGGTCGACTGCCAGTTCTGTGCGCGGCAATACATCATCCCTATTGACGAGGTGGCAAGCGCCGCCAACTAGGTGGCGACTTGTTCCATAAAGCGATCCACCAACAGTCCGCCTTGGCTCATCGGCGCTTGGCGCTTTGGTGGCGCTTGGAAGAAGGCGCCGGGGGTCGTTCCGTATAAGCGCTTGACCGTACGGTTGAAATTGGGCGCTGTCGAAAAGCCCCAGCGTTCGACCGCCGCGCTGACCGCGCCGCGTTCGCCCATGCGCCGAGAGATACTGAGAAGGGCGCGCACCGCGCGGCGCATCGTGATATAATTGCGCACGCCACCATACTGTTCGAACATTCGATAAAGCCCGGCGCGCGACACGCCAAAGTCACGCAAGAGGCTGCGCAAAGTCACATCCGATTTATCCAATTGCGCATCGATATGACGGCAAATTTGCCGGAACAGGGCGATACGCGCTTGCGCCCGAACATCCTCGCGCTGCGGATGCGTGCCCGTGGCGATTTTCAAGCAGGCGATCAGCCGATCGACGGCTTTCGCACTCAAATATTGATCGCCGCGTTGCAAGGCGTGGAACACATCCTCCCATTCGGCAAAGACGATTTTCCCGATCAGCGTATCCGGCGATATGTCAGGATTCGGCACCCGCGCGTTCGCTTCAAACCCGAGACGAGCCTTTGGAAAAAACACGGATTCCGTATGCAGATCTAAGTAGAAACCATGCGCAGTGGTTTGCAAATCGGAGACCGCAATGTTGCCGGCAGTCTTATTAAACGGCTCATCGTCATAGATGCCATTGAGCTCGCCGCTGACATGGCGCTCAAGCGCGACCAGGTGACCATAGTCTTGAACGCCGTGCTGCGTCCGCGAAAATGTGTAAGAGCCCCAATGGGTTTTGGTGAACAGCATATCGCCCACACTCCACTGCGTCCCCTTTGGACCGAAATGCGGAAGATCTGTGTAAATCGGGACCGGCGCCTCGAAATCATGCGCCAGATCGCAAAACGCTTCGACGCTAAGCGCATGGGCCAATCCAACAATGTCGAGCCGGTCATCCTCCGGGATATTGGTTGTGTCAAACATCGCATTTCCCCTTCACGCTGCGATGGACGCCATGTAGCTCTCAATCAGCGAGACTTCGCGCTTCACCTCGACTTTCCGCGGGACGGGCGCTTTGAACAAAGCCCCTGGCGTCGCGCTAAAAACGCGCTTCACGGTGCGATTAAAATTCGGCGCACTGGAAAATCCCCAACGCTCAGCGGCCATGGTCACGATACCACGCTGACTCACGTTTTGCGAAATATCTAATATGGCCCGCACGGCGCGGCGTGTCGTGATATAATTGCGCACACCGCCATGCGGTTCGAACATTCGATAGAGACCCGCACGGGAAATACCGAATTGGCGCAAAAGGTGGCCTGCGGAGACATCGCCTTGCTCAATCTGAGCATCAATATGCAGGCAAATTTGACGATACAAGGCTTCGCGGGCTTGAGCACGCACATCCTCACGCTGAGCCGGCGCGCCCAAAGCAATCTTCAGGCAAGCTATGAGCCGGTCGAGGGCGGCGTAAGACAAATAATGATCGTCGCACCGCAATGCTGCGAAAACACTATCCCACTCGGTAAACAAAATTTTGCCAATCAACGTCTCTTGCGGCAAGTCGAGGTCTGGGACCAGCTCATCTGCGGTGAAGCCGAGAAGCGCTTTCGGCAAATACATATCCTCGACGTGTTGATTCAAATGGACGCTGTGACAGCGGGTTTGCATGTCAAATATGTAGAGTTCTCCAGGATGCATATCATAGGGGGTGGCTTCGGAAATGCCATGCCCAAGACCGCGCCGATAGCGTTCGATCGCGACCAAATGCCCGAAATCTTGAACCTGCTGCTGGGCGCGCGAGAACGTGTAAGAGCCCATTTCAACATCGGAAAAAAACGCTGGTCCGGCCTGCCAAAGCATACCTTTTGCGCCCAAGTGCGGCGCATCCGAATAAATCGGAACCGGTGCCTGTAAGCCATTCGTAAGATCGCAAAATGCATCGGTGCATAAGTCGATCTTCATCGCGTCGATTTCGAGATGATCTTTGTTGGCGGTTTCGATCGCATCAAACATCACGTTCCCCCTAAGACGCGACCGTGGAAACGAATTGGTCGATCAGCATGCTGCCCTGGCTCACTTGCGTCTTTGATCTTGTCGGCGGTTTGAACAAGGCACCCGGGGTCGTCCCGAAGGCGCGTTTGACGGCACGGTTGAAGTTTGGCGCGCTGGAAAACCCCCAACGCTCGGCGGCGGCGGTAACGATTCCGCGTTGATTGACATTCCGACAGATCTCGAGCGTCGCGCGGACGGTTCGGCGCATGGTGATATAGTTGCGCACCCCGCCATGCGGCTCGAACATGCGATAGAGACCGGCCCGGGACACACCGAATTTCGCCAATAAGTCGCTCGCGGTGACATCACTTTGCTCAAGCTGCGCGTCGATGTAGCGGCAAATATGCTCAAACAGAGCCTCGCGGGCTTGCGTGCGGACATCCTCGCGCTGCGGCGGTGTGCCCATGGCGATTTTCAGACAGGCGAGGAGGCGGTCAATTGCATCTGCTGACACATAGTCATCACCGCGCTGCAAGATCGCAAACACAGTGTCCCACTCGGCAAAGACGATGTCACCGATGAGCGTCTCAGGAAATATATCAGGCGGGCAAACATGTTCGTCTGGCGGAATTCCGAGAAGCTCTTTCGGCAAGTACATTTCTTCAGCGTGCAGGTCCAAAAACAGACCTGATGCCATGGCTTGCAGATCGGAAACGCTTAGCTGTCCAGGACGGTGTTCAATCGGCTCATCTTCGTACACCCCAAAAACCGATCCCCGGATTTGGCGCTCGATTGAGATCATGTGTCCATAATCTTGAACGCCATTCGGCGTCCGCGAATAAGCGTACGACCCGAGATCGGCCTTGGAGAAGAGGATATCACCCACGATCCAATGCATACCGTCAGGCCCAAACTGAGTGGTTCCGGTATAAATCGGCACCGGCGATTGAACATCATGCGTCAGATCACAAAACGCATCGACGCTGAGATCAAAAGACAAAGCTTCGACTTCGAGCCTTTTGTCCTTTGGCGTTTCAATCGCGTCAAACATCACCTCGCTCCCTAAGCCGCCGCCGTAGCGTTGAGATAGTTGGACAGTAAGTCGTGATCGCCGCGAGGCGCGCGTCTTGTGCGAGGAGCGGTTTGGAACAAAGCCCCAGGTGCTGCGCCAAACATCCGCTTGATCACGCGGTTAAAGTTCGGCCCGGTCGAAAAACCCCAACGGTCGGCCGCCGCTTGGACAGCACCGCGCGTTCGCGCGCCTTGCGAGAGCTCCAAGACGGCCCGGATGGCGCGGCGTTCGGTGATATAATGCCGGACCCCGCCTTGTGGCTCAAACATCCGATAAAGGCCCGCCCGCGAAACCCCAAAGTCTCGCAAAATGCTCGACGTAGTCAAATCCGGATGACCGAGATTGCGCTCGACATAGCGGCAAATCTCTTGGTGCAGTGCCTCCCGCGCTTGCGCTCGGACATCTTCGCGCTGTGCCGGTGTCCCAAACGCGATTTTGATACAGGCAATAAAGCGATCCAGCGTTACAAAGGAAAGTGCGGACGTCTTGTTCAAATCCTCGAACATCGCATCCCATTCTGACAAGAGAATCTTGCCAATCACGGAGTTTGGAGACAGCGGCGCATCCGGGACCTCATCTTCTTCCACGTCTGTGAGCCGATACTTTGGCATATAGAATTCTTGGATATGGGAACGCTCAACCACTGCTTCACCGGTGTCGGTGTGGCCGACAAATTCGAGCTGATTTGGACGTAGCCGATTCACTGAGTCGCCAAAAACACCTTGTTCTCCTCCGGACACAAAGCGATTGGCGAACAGTAAGTGCTCGGTCGATGCCAAATGGTATTTTTCGATCCGATAAGTGTGCGGCAAGACTTCGCTTTCACAAAAGTAAAAGTCTCCTGCGATCCACTCATCGGCAACGAAGGCGCACTTTCCAGATGGGTCCTCCATCGGGACCAACGCACAGGTGGTTTGGCCAATATCGGCATAGGGTTCGACTTCGAGTTCGTGTCTCATCGAGTCAAACTCGATCATATCGGCAGCAGGCAAGAGCGGCGCATCAAACATGGATCAGCTCCGCGAGGCGCGATGTGTGCGCATATAAAGCGTGTCTTGGGCGATTGGTGTGGAAGCCGCTGGGATCGGGCTTTGGAACAGGCTCCCAGGCGTGCCGCCAAACATGCGGTTCACGACGCGATTAAAGTTCGGGCCACTTGAAAAGCCCCAACGATCCGCCGCCGCACTTGCAGCGCCGCGCCGGCCTCCGGCCTCCCACATATCCAAGACAGCGCGAACGGCACGGCGTTCGGTGATATAGGTGCGGACCCCACCCATCTCTTCAAACATGCGATAGAGCGAGGCCCGTGAGACCCCAAATTCGCGGAGAATTCGACCCGCGGACAAGTCTTCGCTGCCAAGGTGGCGCTCAATATATCGTTGGATTTGCCGCATCAGTGCATCGCGGGCACGAGCGCGGATGTCTTCGCGCTGCGGCGACAGGCCGAGTGCAATTTTCAGACAGGTGACGAACCGATCAAGTACCGACTGCGTCAGCGGGCGCCCACGTCCTTGTAGCGCATTAAAAAGTGCATCCCATTCGGCAAAGAGAATCTCACCTGTCTGCGTGTTTGGAAACACGTCGATTTCAGGGAGAATTTCCCCAGCATCATATCCCAGCATTTCTTTTGGCAAAGTAACGCCTTGCCAGCGAATGGCAGTGTTTATTGAGGTCCATATTTTCTGATCACCAAAATTGATCTCGCCGGGGCGTTGGATGTAACACTCTTCGCCCGTTACGCCGCGGCTCTCACCATAGAGGAGGCGATCGACCGTCACCGTATGACCAAAGTTTTGAATATGATCCTTACGCAACTGGGTAGAGCTCGGTGGTAAAACCGTGTCGCTACAAAGCACATGACCGACACTCCAAGCCCGAACCCGGCACTGGGGAGATGTACCGGGAATACTGAGCGGCGTGAGCGCTTGGTAAGGCGCACAAAGATCTGCATACACCGTCGCTGGAATATCATACGCGGCGGATTCCACTTCCACGAAATGATCTGTCATCCTTGCTTCTGAAGCCTCAGTCAGCATTATCGCCCCCGTTCCACTCGCATTTATCCTACACGCCACGCGCGAGTTTTTTAGATTAGTGTCACTCGTGACAGGAATCTCAAGCGCTGTACTTCTCATAGCGTCTCAAATTTCATGTCAAATTATGCATTCAGAGCATTTATTTGAGCTCGCTGCACCCGCGAGAGGCCGATCCGGATCAATACGAAATTATTAATTTGCGTGATATATCAAAGGGTAAGGAGGTGCCCTCTATGAATGATCGCCCAGCGTTGAGCCTTGATGGATTTCTACCCTATCGGTTGTCCGTGCTTTCAAATGCGGTATCGACCAAAATCGCCAAAATTTACCAGGAAGAGTTTGATCTGTCGGTTTGGCAGTGGCGAATCATCGCCGTTTTGGGCGAGCGCGAAGGCCTGACCAGCACGGAAGTCGCGCAGCGAACATTGATGGATAAGCCGACTGTGAGCCGTGCCGCCGCGAGCTTAATCGAGCGCGGGATCTTGGAACGCCATATCGATGCCGATGACCGGCGCCGCGCGCCGATGCGGCTAACTGATGAAGGCCAGGCGATTTATGCCGACGTCATGCCTCGCACAATGGCCAGCGAGCGAGAGATGCTAAAAGCGCTGTCGTCTGACGAAGAAGCAACGCTGCACAATTTGCTGACCCGCCTCTCCACTGTGGTGTCGCCGGACAAGCCCTTATGGGGCGAGGAGATCTAAAGGAGCCTAATCATGGCAAATGGCGTCAATGATGCGGTGTTTTCAGCCCTGGTCGAGCGACGGCCTGAATTCAAGAACGCGATGAAAGTCTGGTCGCAAGTGCTTGAGCCGGCGCTGCAATCGCGCGAAGCAGAACGCCTGCAAATCATAAAGCGCGCGCGCAATCGAACGATCAATACAACCCTAGCGGTCGGTGCGTTGGCTTTGGTGATCGCTTTCATCACCGGCGGCGCGGGTTTCGGCTTTCTCCTGTTCGGTGCGTTCGCCGTGATCGCTCTGATCAGCGGCATCGCCTGGTTTCCCCTTATGTCCTTGAAATCTCAGACCAAACAGCTGGTCGTCGGTGCGGCTGCGGAATCGTTCGGATTTCAGTATGACACGCTGCACGCCAATTTTAGCGGCATTTCTGATTGGCGCTCCGCCCGCGCTTGGGCGCAAGCCCAGGCCTCGCCTCAGGACGCTGCCCGCAAACTCTATGGCGGCGACGATGATGCCCCGCCGACGCCAGCCTTCGATGTCCTGAAAACCGCCCGCCTCTTGCCAAGCTATGACGATCGCGCGTTTGAGGATCTGATCCAAGGCGCGCGCGCGGACGCCTCGTTTTCCTTGGTCGAATGTAAACTCACCGAAGAACGAGGCAGCGGCCGCAACCGCCGCACGGTGACCGTGTTTCAAGGTCTGCTCTTCCATATTGAGTATTCAGACCGGTTTCTCGGTCGCACCCTGATCGCCCGCCAAGGCTGGTGGAAAGGCTTTTTTGGCGACGATACGCTCCAGAAAGTCGACTTGGTGGCGAAGGAGCTTGAAGACAATTTCACGATCTATTCGAATGACCAAGTCGAAGCGCGGGCACTGCTCACGCCGGATCGGATGGAACGCCTGATCGCGCTCGAACGCCATTTCAAAGGCGGTGAGCTGCGCGGAATCTTTGAAGGCGATCATCTGACGCTGGCCCTGGAAGCCAAAAACCAATTCGAAGCCGGATCGGTTTGGAAGCCCCTGGTCGATCCAAGCCGCTATGTCGGTGCATTGACCGAAATCGGGTTGGTCTGCGATGTGATCGATGGTTTCCTGACCCGCGAATGGGTCAAAGGTAAACTCTAAGAGCCGGCGCTAGGCGCGGCGGCGATCAAGCCAAAGAGCATCCGATTTCACTTGGTTCATCACCGCGCCGAGCACCTGACCTCCTTTTTCCTGCAAGTCGGCATGCGCATTGGCAATTTGGCGCGGCGTCGTGCGGTCCGCTTCAACGACCAAAATGATCCCATCAGCGTTCGCTGCGAGGGTCATTGCCGCGGCAGAGCGTTGCAGCGCTGGCGCATCAATGATGATCCATCCTGACATTTGGCGAAGCGTCTGCCACCAGTCTGGTGTGGCGCATAACGAAACTTTCTGACCCTTTTCCAAGCGTTCGCCGCGAAACCGGGTCACCAAGAGCGGCAAGCCCTCAACATCATGCGCGGTCAAGAGTTTCGCGGCGCGCCCGTTTCGCGGCGGCGGTGCAAGGCGAAAAAACGGCGTGGTTTGCAGGCTCGCATCATAGGCGCGGCCAGGGGCACCAACGTCTCTCGCAAAGCCGCGCTCGAAGCCTCTATAGGCTTGGTTTTGACGCAAATCGAGGTCGACCAGCCAGACCGGCTTATCAGAGCGACGCGCCGCCAAACAGGCAAAACTCGCTGCCATGCTGGTGACGCCCTCGCCTTGCAAGGCGGAGGTGAACATAAGTATCGGCGCGCCATCCGCCCCGCTTAAGCGCCGCCGAAGCGAACGCCAAACCGGATCAAGATCTTCGCGGAGGTCACGCATATTGGGATCGCCCTGGAGGCTAGACTACGAGCGCTAGCACGATCTTGGTTAATGAGCGTTTACGGTCTTCCCGCCGCGCCGACAGCGCCGAAAACGCGCAGCTGCGTGCTTGTTTGCAGCGATCCCGCCGTGGCAAAACCAGGCCGGGAATAGGCGCGGAGACCGCCCGCGATGAGCGCCGCCAAGAGGGCGATCAAGCCCGATACAGCGATCACCATACCGCGCCCACTTGCGCCGCGCGAGGGGATGGAGGCGGGTTCTGTCACGACGACGGCAGCAAGCGTATTTTGGCCCCTAGGGGGCGGCGGCGCCCAATCTGCACCGGCGGTTTGCAACAGAGCGCGTGCGATCGCATCTCGCTGCCGCTGCAAGGCGCGCCATTCCGGATCTAAATCAGCGAGGCGATCAAGTTTCGATTCCACCTGCTGCGCTTGACGTTGCAAATCCGCTTCTTGGGCCTGCAAGGCCGCGGCCTCCGCCGACAAGGCATTGGCCGATTCTTGCAGCGCTTGGTGTGTCGGATTGAGACCGCGGCGAACCGTCCCTACGAGATCATTCTCTGCATCTATAAAGGCGCGCAGCTCAGCGATTTGGCGATTTAGGATCTGCACGCGCCGACTCTCAGGCGCGTATGTGACCAAAGCCTGATTGCGTTCAATTTCGAGTGCCAGCAAGCTTGAAGCGCGTGAGTCTTCAACGAATAGATCCAATTCTTCGGGCGTTTGCGCGAGCCTTGCACGGGTCTGACTGAGTTCCTCGAGCGCCGCCGTTCGCTGCGCTTGAACGGACACGAGCGCGTTGGCAATGACCCTCTGCAACTCGATGGCCGTCGCACGTTCGCGATCAAAATCGCGCAGATTATTATCGGACAGAAACGCGCTGACTTGCGCCTCGACAGCCAACAAATCGGCTTCGTCAACGCGATCCTCCTCCAAAAGCGGCAGCGTTGTGCCCGCTTTGAAAAGCGCTTCGCGATGTTGTAAATAGGCGGCCATCGCGGCGTTTAACAGTTCCGCCGCAATGTCAGGATCGGGGTGGCGAAGGCTGACCGACACGATGTTTGAGTTTGGCCTCGCGGCGGCGGATAGATTTGCTCGCAAAAGATCGACACCGCGCTGGAAGTAAGCGTCACGGATGGCCTCGATTTCATGCGATGGCGCCTGTGCGACGACCGATTGCATAGCCGCCTCAAGCCTTGGATAGATCCGCGACAGTGGAAATCGTGACAGCGCCCGCTCCGCGACGATACGCGTCTGAAACAATTCCACTTCACCTTGTGAGCGGCCATCCGCACTCTCGGTGACGTAAAAGGCGGAGCGCGACTGATAATGCGTCGGCATTTGCGCCGCCCATAAAAGGCCGAGCAAAACGACTGGCAGCGCCGTCGCCAGCATGAGCCATTTTGCGCGCCAGAACTGGACCGCTAAATC
>JBCCXW010000076.1:0-16129 GCA_039191105.1 Pseudomonadota bacterium | reverse complement strand
TAAATTGTCCGCCGCCCACATGGTCAGGCGCGCGGTTTCCTCCTTTGACAAACGCAGCATCTTGCTGGTCTGTTGCACCGCCAGCGCCGACCGCGGTAGCAACGCCATCAACCGTAAGAGCGGGTCGGGCTGGACACCCGTCAGAGCTTCGGTGAGCTCGAGATCGTGCAGCGTATCAACGCCATGATGCTCCGGCAGAACGGCATCTAGAACGCCGGTTTCGCCCATCGCTTGCACGGCCAGACGTGGCTTTGCGGCGCCTAGCATCTTTTTCAACTCGCGCCAGATTCGCTCGCGGGCAATTTTTGAGAGCCCCTCTTTTTGCCGAGCGCAGGCGGCGAGGCCGTGATCATCCATGGCGGCGCCATACCAAGCATTGAAGCGAAAAAACCTCAGGATCCGCAAATAGTCTTCGCGCAACCGCAGATCTGGATCGCCGATAAAGATGACCCGTCCGTTCAAGGCATCCTCGATCCCGCCGCCAACTGGGTCGAACAGCGTTCCATCAGGCGCTGCATAGAGCGCGTTCAAGCGAAAATCGCGGCGCCCGGCATCTTCTGTCCAATCGTCTGTGAAGGCGACGACGGCGCGGCGTCCATCGGTTTCAACATCATGGCGAAGTGTGGTGATCTCGAAGGGCTGGCCATCGACCAGTGCGGTGACCGTGCCATGCTCTAGGCCGGTTGGAATGGCTTTGATCTGCGCCTGCGCCAGCGCCTGAAGTGTGGCGTCTGGCGTGATCTGGGTCGCTAAATCAATATCATCGATCGGCCGCTGCATCAGCGTATTGCGCACACAGCCGCCGACGAACCGTGTGCCGCCCGGTTTCGCCGCTTCTAAAGCGGCAACGACCCGCCGTGTGGTCGGCGCCTTCAGCCATTCAGCGTTCAGGGTCTTCAAGAGTTTCCGCCGTATCTTCGTTGATCTCAATCGGCGTGCCGTCAAAATTTGGACGCTCACCAATTCCAGCGGGCTGGCCACCAGGGTCTTCGCTGCGCGGGATGCCAATCGACCCGAGGTCTTTCTCGCACGGATAACTCTCGCCTGGCACAATTACGCCATCGACGATTTGGGCGGGACGAAAACACTCTTCGCGGCTGCCCGTATCAATCAATATCAGGACCAGCCATGAGCCAACAGCAAGTCCGAGGCCAGTGCCAAACAGGACGCGGGTCGGCCACGGCTTGCGGCCCTCTTGCTCCGCTTCTGCAATCGCCATCCGGTACAGCGCGAACAGAGCAAACGGCAGGAGGAATAGGATCAGCTGAAATATAATGCGCGGCGCCACGCCGGACTCTCCTTACGATTCGTACAGGTTGGAATATAGATCACGAATGATCCCCGCCGTCACACCCCAGATACGGAAGCCTTGCCAAGGCATCTCAAAATAACTGCGATGCTGACCTTTATAAAAAGCGGTGCCCATTTGATGATTGTCTAAGTTGAACAAAAAATCGAGCGGCGCTTCGAACACATCAGCGACTTCGGTTGGATCCGGGCGGGCTTGAAAGTCGGGCGGCAGTACGCCGATCACCGGGGTAATTCTGAACGCTGTGCCGGTGACATAAGGCGCCGCCCGCGCCACCAGATCCACCCGATCTGGAATAACCCCAACCTCTTCCTGCGCCTCGCGCAGCGCCGCAGCGACTTCATCAACGTCCGCATGATCGACTTTGCCGCCCGGAAAGGCGACCTGCCCCGGATGTGATGCCATCGTGTCCGGGCGCTTGGTCAGCAAAGCGGTGGGCCCGTCTCGGCGTGGGATGACCGGAATCAGCACAGCCGCCGCGCGGATCTCATCGCGCGCCGCCAGATCGACAAAATCGAGATCACCGACCTCGCGCAATTGCCGCTCGCCCTGTATCGGATCGAGGCGATCTGATGCCCGCACCAGGAAATCATCTAAAGTGGTGAAGCTCATTCCGTCGCAGACCCCAGCGAGAAAAACTGGCCCTCAGACCAAACACCCAATTCACCGATGCGGCCATCATAGGCCTCCGCCATATCCGCCAGTTCGTAAAAAACGGGCCGGGTGAGTTTGGCTTCCAATCCGCCTCGGACCAGGACATAAGGGCTCGGTTCGCGCGACACGGGGTCGGTCTCGACGCGAAGAGGCAAAATGTCGCTGGCGAGAGCGACCTCGCCGAGATTGGTCGTAAACGCCAGGCCTTGCCTACGCCCTGGCGACCCGAGTCGATCGACTCGGATGGCCGTAAAAGGCGCGTCTTCAACATGTACGATGACCTTTTCGTACGGGGTGACCAGGTAGATATTCCCGTCCGGATCTTTCCGCAAAATACGTGCGAATAGCTTGACCAGACGCTCGCGCTTAATCTTGCGGCCTTCATGCCACCAGCTGCCATCGGCGCGGATCTCCATTTGAATGTCACCGCAATGTTCAGGATTCCACAAGTGCACCGGCGGCAGCGGACCATCTAAGCCGTCCGGCGCGATCGCTTCGAGCACTTGCTCGAGCGAAATCACTGAGTTTCCATTCGATTTCATGTGGTGCTCCGCCATGTTCTCGCCTAGACCTAGTGCGACTGATGTCATTCGTGAAGACGGAGTGCTCATGACAGACGATAATCCGGCCATTGTCGCAGAGGCAGAAGCGGCTGCGGAAACGCTGACCAAAGTAAAGGCCGAAATCGGCAAAGCTGTGTTTGGCCAAAAGCGCGTGATCGAACTGGCCCTTTCCGCCATTTTGGCTGGCGGACATGCTTTATTGATCGGGGCGCCCGGCCTCGCCAAAACGCGACTGGTCGAAGCCATCGGCACTGCGCTCGGCCTCGACAATGCGCGGATCCAGTTTACGCCGGATTTGATGCCGGGCGACATTTTAGGCTCGGAAGTCTTGGATGAGGGCGCCGATGGCAGCCGCGCGTTCCGCTTCATTAAAGGTCCGATTTTCACCGCCCTTTTAATGGCCGATGAGATCAATCGGGCATCGCCGCGGACGCAGTCGGCGCTCCTGCAAGCGATGCAAGAAAAACACGTGACGGTGGCCGGGGTGCGCTATGACTTACCGGCGCCATTCCACGTCCTGGCGACCCAAAACCCAATCGAGCAAGAAGGCACATATCCGCTACCCGAAGCGCAGCTCGACCGGTTTCTGCTCAAAATAGACGTCTCCTATCCGGATCTCGATACCGAACGCAAAATTCTGATCGAAACCACTGGCAGCGGCGAACAAAGCGTCGAAACGGCGCTCTCGGCAGAGGCTTTGATCGGCTTGCAAGCCTTGGTTCGGAAAATGCCAGTTGGGGAGCAAGTCCTAACCGCCATTCTCGCGCTGGTGCGCGATGCTCGGCCGGAACAGAGCGAGGATGAGCGCGTCCGCCGCTTTGTCGACTGGGGCCCCAGCCCGCGCGCGGGTCAAGCGCTGATGCTCGCATGCCGGGCGCGCGCTTTGCTGCGCGGTCGCTTAGCCCCGAGTCTTGAAGATGTCGAGGCGCTTGCAGAGCCATGTCTCGCACATCGCATGGGCATGCGCTATGATCCAACCGGAGAGGCGCCCGGCTTGACCTCATTAATTGATGATTTGATGACCAAGGCCGCTTAGTCATGCGTACAGGTCTTCCTTTGTCCGCCCTCGCCAATATCGAAACCGCAATGGCCAATCAGGATCGAGCCTCGCTCGCAGGCCGAGCCATGGCAGCGACAAGGGTGCTGAGCGAGCGCTGCACATTCGGGAGCTAAGGCACGGGTGATCTCTCTCTCCACGCTCCGCGCAGATGCTGAAGCCCTCGCCCGGCAATTGCCAGGAGTCGCGCTTCAAGCGGCTGCGGCCGATCTTATCCATCCTGGCGCGGCCGGACGCAAACGGGCCGGGTCCGGCGAGCAGTTCTGGCAATATCGCCGCTATGCCCAAACCGATGCTGCCGATCGTATCGACTGGCGGCGCAGCGCCCGCGGCGATGAGTATTTCGTTCGCGAGACCGAGCTTGAAACCGCGCGCACCATCCTAAGCTGGGTCGATCCGCATCCCGGTTTCGATTGGTCGAGCGAGCCCGGGCGCGAAACCAAAGCCGATCGCGCGCGCGTCATCTTACTGGCCCTCGGCATTGTTCTTTCAAAAGCGGGCGAACGGATCGGTGTGATTTCCGGACCGCGCCCTGCAAGCCTCGGTAAGAATGCCCCGAACAAGCTGGCGGAAGATCTTCTCCGGGTTGGCCCGGCGGCACTCGATCCGCCGCGCAGCGAGGCGCTGGCACTTGTCGCGAGCGATTTCTATGATGGCGTCGAGACCTGGCGCACCCGTTTGGCGGGGTTGGCCAGGACGTGCCGGCATGGCATTTTGCTCGCCGTTTCCGATCCGATCGAGCATGCGTTTCCCTATTCCGGTCGGACGCGATTTAAGCGCCCCGGCAGTGACCTCGACCGCTTATTTGGACGCGCCGAAACGGTCCGCGATGATTATCTCGACAAGTTCGCAAAGCATGAGGCGGCCTTGTCGGAGCTCGCCACCGGCATGGGCTGGGCGCTGGTCAAACATCGCACGGATCACCCAGCATTGCGTGGGGCAGCAGCGATCCAAGCGGGGCTCGAACAGTTTGGAGTCAAAGTGTGACGATCGGGCCGTTTTTGTTCATGGCGCCATTTACCCTGTTCGGCCTCATCGCCTTGCCGATCATCTGGTTCATTTTGCGGGCCACACCGCCGGCACCGAAACAGGCGCAGCTGCCCAGTTTGCGTCTCCTCGAGGCGGTTGAGCCGAAAGAGGAAACCCCATCGCGAACGCCGTGGTGGATCTTATTGCTCAGACTTGGCGCCGCATTGCTGGCGATTATAGCGCTCGCGCAGCCGATCTATGCGCCCAACGCCGAGCCCGGCGCGAGTGAAGAGGGACCGGTCCTGGTTGTCATCGACAATGGCTGGACGAGCGCTCAGAGGTTCGGCGAAATGCGCGCTGCCGCGCTTTCGGCTTTGGATGGCGAAGCGCGCGACACACCGGCCCATGTCCTGCTGACGGCGCCGCGGCTCTTGCCGACCGATCCTGCTGAACGGCTCGATCGGGCCGGGTTTGAAGCGCGGATCCGATCGCTGCAGCCACAGCCTTGGGCAGTCGACCGCATTGATGCCTTAGCGCGCCTTGAAGAGAGCCAGATCCGACCCGCGCGTATATTGTGGCTGACCGACGGGCTCGATCCCGAAACCGGTCAGCCGTTTGCGCGCGCGCTGGCGGAGCTTGCGCCACTCAGCGTGTTCGCCGCTCCAGCACGGGGGCCAATGGCGCTGACAGAGCTGCAAGCCGATGCCCAAGGCGTCGGTCTGACCGCCGTCCGTACGGAGACGACAGCACCGTCAACGCATTTCGTTTCGGCGCTGACGCTGGACGGCGCTGCACTGGCGACCGCCGAGTTAGAGTTCGGCGCTGGCGACCGCGCAGCCCGCGCGCAATTTACACTCCCGCCCGCCGCGCTGGCGCGGATCTCTCGCTTTCAAGTCACCGGCGCAGCGACCGCTGGAACGGTATGGCTATGGGACAGCGCTGACCGGTCGCGTCGCGTCGGTGTGGTCAGCGGCGATAGCACTGCCCAGCCCCTTTTATCGGACCTGCACTATGTGCGCAAAGCGCTTGAACCCTTCGCGACAATTTCCCAGGGCGAGCTGCAAGATCTGATTGCGGAAAACCCCGATGCGATCATCCTCACCGATATTGGCGCCATTGACGCGGAATCGCGCGCTGCGGCATTGACCTGGATTGAACAAGGCGGCGCATTGATTCGATTTGCGGGACCGCGCATGGCCGGGCCACAGGCGAGCGGCGCCGCGGAAGACCTGGTTCCGGCACCGCTGCGGCGCGCCTCGCGCGCGATTGGTGGCACACTGACATGGGAAGATCCGCAGCCGCTGGGACCGTTCCCCGACGCCTCACCCTTCGCTGGATTGGCGCCGCCCACCGATATTCTGGTCCGCCAGCAAGTCCTGGCCCGGCCGGGTCCCGACCTCACACGCCGAACCTGGGCGCGCCTCGCCGATGGCAGTCCGCTGGTCACCGCCGACCGGCGCGGCAATGGCTCGTTGATTTTGTTTCACGTGACCGCTGGCCCGGACTGGTCGGACCTGCCTTATGCGGGCATCTTTGTCGAGATGTTACGTCGCTCGATCGCCGCCGGTCGCGGGGAAGCAGTCAGCGATGAAGAAGGCCTCTACACGCCAGCGCTCACCCTAAACGGTGCTGGCCGTCTGACCCAGCCAAGCGCTGGCGCGACGCCCTTGCGCGCGGCAGATTTCGGGGTCGTGATCGCATCTGAAGAACACCCGCCGGGGCTTTATCAAGGACCCGCAGGGACTCGCGCGCTGAACATCGCCTCAGACTACACACCGGTGATGATCACAAACTGGCCTGCCGGAACGATATTGCTCGGCGATACGGAGACCCGCACGCTGCGCTTAGGGGGTGTCTTACTTGGCATCGCTTTGGCGCTGCTCTGCATTGACTTAATCGTTGCACCGGCGATTGCCGGTCGGCTTCCTGCCCTGCGCGGCTCGGCCGCCGCGGTCGTCATGATCTTAACGGGCTCGCTCGTGCTGGCATCGGATCCCGCCGTGGCGCAGGCAAGCAATGGCCTTTCGGAAACATCGACTGTTGAGAAGCAAACCGCCGCCGCCCTTGAGATGCGATTGGCCTATATCGAGACCGGCGATGCGCGCACCGACCGGGCGACCCAAGCAGGGTTGGAAGGGTTGAGCTTGGTTTTGTTCCGCCGCTCGAGCGTCGAACCGGCAGCGCCCCACGCCGTCGATCCAGAGACCGACGCGCTTGATGTCTACCCCGTTTTATTTCTCGCACTGCCGGAAAATCCAGATCCCCTCTCGGACACGGCCGTTGCGCGATTAAACGCCTATATGCGCAATGGCGGCGCGCTGTTCGTTGACACGCGCGGCGGCGGCGCGGTTGGTGGACGCAACAGTTTCGAAGGGCTCGATCAAGTCCTTGCCGGGCTCGACACGCCGCCACTCGCCCCAGTCCCGACAGACCATGTCTTGACCCGTTCTTACTATTTGATTGATGCTTTTCCCGGTCGCTATGAAAACCGCAACCTGTGGATTGAGACGACCGGCGCCGCGGACAAAGCAGAGCGCCGCGGTGATGGCGTGAGCCGCTTGTTTGTCGGCGACGCGGATTATCTCGCCGCTTGGGCGGTAGATGAACGCGGGCGCCCGATTTACTCAGTCGATGGCGGCGATTTGCAGCGCGAAATGTCGATCCGCTTCGGCGTCAATCTGATCATTTATATTTTGACCGGCAATTACAAAGAAGACCAAGTTCATGTGCCAGCCCTGCTAGAACGCCTGGGCGAGGATGAAGGGGTCGGCGATTTCGAGGGCGAGGTGGTGCCGTGATCCAAGCCGCGCGTCTGTCTTTCGATCCGCTTCTGTCTTGGCCATTATTTTGGGGCTTGGCGGCGATTTGCGCGCTCTGTTTGGTGGTCTACGTGATCGCGTTTCGCAAAGCTTGGTTGACCCGCAGCTTGGCTACGGCGTTTGGCCTATTGGCGCTGTCAAACCCCGCCATCGTTGAGGAAGAGCGTGAACCCCTGCCCTCCGTCGCGGCGCTAATCGTCGATCGGTCGGACAGTATGTCATTTGGCGCGCGGACCGAAATCGCATCCGAGGTGTTTGCCGCCCTGCAAGCCGAATTAGAGGCCAATCCATCCATCGATTTGCGCGTGATCGAAGCCGAAACCGAGGGGGACGGCACGCGGCTGATTGGCGCCCTTGAAGGGATCATGGCGGATGTCCCCCGCGATCGTATCGCCGGTGCAATCCTGATCACCGATGGCCAAGTGCATGATCTGCCGGAGGATCTTTCAAGGGTCCGTCAGCTTGGACCGGTTCACGCTCTGATTACAGGCGACCCAAGGGCGAGCGATCGCCGCATCACCCTCGTCGAAGCGCCGAATTTCGATATTGTCGGCGATGCTGCGGAGTTCCTCATTCGGATTGATGATCCCGCTGGCGGGCTGGTCCCATTGACCTATGCGATCAATGGCGGACGCTCGCAGGGGATCTATATCGAAGCTGGCGAAGACACCCGGGTACTGGTCGAGGTTGAGCGCCGCGGTGACAATATTGTCGTCTTCGAAACCCCAGAGGGTGAGCAAGAGCTGACCCTTGCCAACAATCGCACAGCGGCAACAATTTCTGGCGTCCGCGACGGCTTACGCGTCTTGCTCGTGACCGGGCGACCGAATGCGTCAGGCCGTGTATGGCGGGACTTGCTGAAATCCGATCCTTCGGTTGACCTGGTCCATTTCACCATTCTGCGCCCGCCCTATAAGCGCGATATCACGCCGCTCGAAGAAATGGCGCTGATCGCTTTTCCGACCGAGGAATTGTTCGAAGAAAAGCTCGATGGCTTCGATTTGATTGTGTTCGATCAATATGAACGGCGCGGCGTCATCACCATGGGCTATCTCGCCGATGTTGCCCGCTATGTCGATGAAGGCGGCGCTCTTTTGGTTGTGGCAGGAGAGAGTTTTGCCGGGCCAGCCAGTCTCGCGCGGACACCGCTGGCGGGGATCTTGCCCGCCCTACCCACCGGCCAGGTGATTACGCAGGATGTCTTGCCCACGCTGTCCGATGAAGGCATGCGGCATACGATCACGGAAGACTTTGCAGGACAGTCTTGGGGCAAGTGGTTGCGCTATATCCAAGCCCGCGCGGATACGGGGGATGTGCTGATGCGCACCCCAGATGGCGCGCCGCTCTTCGCGGTGGATCGGGTCGGCGATGGCCGCGTTGCGCAGCTCCTCTCAGACCAAATCTGGCTCTGGGCACGCGGGTATGATGGCGGGGGTCCGTTTTCCGACCTCATTCGCCGATCGGTTCACTGGCTGATGAAGGAACCCGAGCTGGACGAACGTCAATTGCAGTTGCTCGCCCAGGGCGACATTGTCCGGGCCAATCTCCGGACCCTGGCGGATCGCGCTGCACCGCTGATCATTGAAACCCCGGATGGCAGTTTTCTCGAACCCAGCTGGCGCGAAGACGGCCCAGGCAGCTACAGCGCGGAAGTGCCGGTCGATCAACTCGGCCTATATCGCGCCCGCTCCGGCGGACTGGAAGCCGTTGCCCTGAATGGCCCGGCCAATCCGCGCGAATTTGCAGCGCTGGAGGCCACCGGTGATGTGGTTCGCCCGCTGATTGAAGGGACGGGCGGCGGGTTGTTTCAACTTGAGCGACCGGATCAACAGCCCGCCATCCGCATGGTGGGTCGCCGCGCCGATGCCGTCGGTGGCAATTGGCTCGGTCTGCGCGAGCGCGGCGCATATGCGGTGCGCAGCTCAACAAGTTTGCCGCTCTTGCCGGGTCTCTTAGCAATTGGCTTGGTGCTGCTGGCGCTGCTTGCAGCGTGGCGCCGAGAAGGGCGTTAGGCGGGTATCAATCGCCCGCGAAGGGCGTCCGGGTCACCGGCCAAACCGCGGATCATCACGCGCGACATGTCCTGCGGACCCGGAAACTGGAAACGGTCAGGGGCCACAACCGTAAACTCAAGCGTCTCGAAATAGCTTGGCGCACCGATAATAATCGCGCTGCCCCAGCCCGCCTCGGTGGCCGCATCAAGTGCGGCCTCGGTCACCGAAAGACCCAGTCGTTCGCCCTGAAAAGCGGGATCGACCGCGACCGGGCCAACAAAGACCGCTGGCACTCTTTCAGCACCCACCAAAATTGGCCAAAGTCGGCAGACCGCAATTACCGCCCCTTGGTGTAGGCCAATCCGAGTGAGGTCCGGCAGCGAGGCATTGCCCTCCCGCAATCGTTCAGCCGTTTTGGCAAAGTGTCCTGGACCAAAAGTGCGATCGTATAGCGCTTCGATTGCATCGGCATGCTGCCGCGGGGTTTCAGGCTGGAGTTCAATCATGGCGCGCGGTGTTTAACCGAGCGCGCCTGAAAGACAATGCTTTATTCAATAATCCCAGCGTTTTAGCTGCGCTTGGATCGCCTCGGTAAAAGCCAAGGGTTGGTCTAACATGACATGGTGCTGGGCGTTTGGGATCGACACCATATCCATCTCCGCGCGCAGGCCGCGCATATAGGTCCAGATCCGCTCATTCACCAGGACTGAGTCTTTTCCACGCATCATTGCGACACGGCACGAAATCTCGCTCAGCAGGGTCTCGGGGAGTCTTTCAAAGGTAAAATTCGAAAATACGCCGGGATCAAATTTCCAGGCCCAGCCCGTTTGCCCGGACGCATTGGTCACCTGTTTGAGGCTATGGCGGGCGATATAGTCCGCGATATAATGGTTTGCGCAAGGCTGCGGCGGAGCCAGTCGAAACCGTGCCAGAGCCGCTTCGAGGCTTGCATAAGCCCGATTGCCGCGGGAGCGCCGCGGCGGCCCCTCCCAGTCATCGCCCGGCGGCCGCAAGCCGCTATCCACAATGATCACACCTGCTAGTTGGTCAGCATGCCGGGCCGCTGTGTGCAGCGTAATAAAGCCGCCAAAGGAATGCGCTACAATAACGGGCTTGCGGCCATGGTCGAACAATCCAGCACGCGAGCAAACCGCCATTTGCTCATCGGCAAATGCGGGGAAGCTATAATGCTCGCGCCAATCGCTGTCGCCCATGCCAGAGAATGTCATTGACACGGTAAAATAGTCCTCTGCCAAAGCCGGGGCGATAAAATCAAACCAGTGCGCGTGAGCGCCATTGCCGTGCGAGAGAAGGAGGCCGGGTTTGCGAGGGTCGCCCCAGGCCTGATAGTGGATTTTCACACCATCGACATCGATGAAATGCGTGTCGTATGGCGTCTCGACGGCGGCCTGGAACCAAGCCGGGGTATCGGGGACGGCGCCGCGATAGCGCGCCAACAGGTTCGCCTCTTCTGGGCTCATTTGAGGATAATCGTCCGCCACAAGCTAGCCCCGCTTCTCGATGATTTTGAACACGCCGGTGCCGGTCAAGATGGTTTTGTCGCCGGTCCAAATGCGCCCTTCAACGGTGTGGAGGCCATCGATCGCAGACAGAACCTTAGCGCGGCCTTCGACCCATGATCCATGCTTTGCCCCGGAAAGGAAATCGCAGACCAAGCGGATCGTCACCCACCAAGTGTCTTCATCTTTTTCAACCGCCGCGCCCCAGGCCAAGTCAGCAAAGGTCATCAACATGCCGCCATGGGCGTTCATCATCCCGTTGGTATGGTGTTCGCCGACCCGAAAGGCGCGCGTTAAACCGGTATCGTCCCGCTTTTCGAAGAGCGGCCCGACTTGCCGACCGAAGCCGCGATGCCATGGCAGCGGTGCGTAACCGCTGGGGATCTCATATACTTGCTCTTGGGTAAGATCATCGCTCATCTCGCTGCAATGACGATTTCAGAACGTCGCGGCAACCCCTCACGTTGGGGGATTGGCGGCGACCCACATTAAGAACAGCGTGTTCGCATTTGCAGCCATGTGGGCGACCATTGGGACAATCACTGTGCCGCTCATCAAACGCAATATGCCGAGCCCAACCCCGGTTAGAAACACAACGAGCATTGCGGCTGTGGAATAATGCAGATGACTGAAGGCGAAGGCCGCGCTCGACAAGACGATTGCCAAAGCCGGGCTGATCCCGCGCGCGATTAAAGCGCCAAAGCCAATCCCCCGAAACGCCACTTCCTCGACAATTGGGGCGAGCAAAACCGTTGCAAAGATAAAGGCGATCGACCAATTGGCCGGGGCAAAGACGTTTTCGTTGACCTCGCCGCGAAACTGCCAGTCCGACTCAGACATGAAACTGCCGACCACCAGGCTGGGGATCAGCAATAACATCGGCCCAACAATCAAGGCGATGACGATCCATGGCGCTTCGACCGACATCTCTCCGGCAAATGGCCCAGCGCCCAACCATTCTGACCAGACGCTCATAATCGCAAACCAGAGTGCCAAAGCGAGGCAGGAGACCAACCAGGCTGTATGATAGGCCTGCACCTCTTGCGCGGTGCCCGGATCGAATTCAGGGATAATGCTGGCGGTAATCATCGCGCCGCCCGTGACAAATAGGACGGGGGCTAAGACGACCCAGAAAAACGCCATCATCGGCTCGCGCACGAGCGCCATTGGCGTTTGGTAAGCTCCTTTGATCAACGCGCGCGGCCCTTCCGGAATCCCCTTTAGAGATAGCCGAAATGACGGCTATGCAAGGGCTGTATAAGCAAAACGCCCGATCAGACCTTTAACCGCGCTCGAATTCCTAGCTATCTTCTGGCGGACGTTGCGCAATTAGATCGTCAGTGAGGCGGTCAATCTCGACAATCAGCGCGTCGACTGAGCCATTGTTCCGATCCAAAATCGATAAGAATTGAGCGCGCTGCTCAATCGCCAACCAAATTTGATTTCCGCTATCCATCAAAGCGACATCGACGACTTGAAATTTGTCACCGCGTTTGAGCACGCGCCAGCGGACCGCGAGCTCTTGGCCATCAGAGCGGACAATTTCCGTATCGACGACTGAATCATTGGCATTGCGATCAACCGATCCCGTTACTGTAACATCGCGACCACGATATTCATTGAAGTAAAATTCATACACCGCCAGAGCATAAGCTCTGAAAGAGGCAAGATAGGCCGCCATGTCCGCGTCTGAGAATTGCCGGGAATACTTTCCGATCACGAACTTCGCCACCGCATCCAAATTGGTGAATTCATCCATATAGGTTTGGAATTGCTCGCGGCGTTCGGCGGGGGTCAATCCCGGCGCATTCAGCGCGGCCAAAACGCTATTAGCATTGGTGCGCACATAGTCTTCCGTTCTGGTATCTGCGAAAACCGGCAATGCGGTCAAAGCAAACAAGGCTATTGCGGCAAACCATTTGCGGGCGATCATCATTTCGATTCCTATCACTCAATAATTTCGTCGCCGAAATCATAATCATCAAATTCCGGCAAATCTTCGAACGGGTCCTCTTGCGCGCGACCGTCGCGAATCGCCCCGGCACGCGTTTGGGTATAGGTTCGTCTTAGCGCAATATAAGGTTCTGGTTGATCTCTCAGAATCTCAACCTGCTCATCTATCCGCTCTCGACCGGACACCGTGCCGAGCGCAAAAAGACCAATCCGAGTCTCATCATCACCGTCAAAAGTCGCGTAGTTAAGTGGGTCAAAGGCAATATCGACACCGAAGCCCACGGCATCGCGCACATTCGAAGGCCCTAAAAAGGGTAACACCAAGTACGCCCCGTTCGGCACGCCGTAAACGCCCAGCGTTTGGCCAAAGTCTTCGTTGTGACGCGGCACCTCGAAATAAGACGCGGGATCGAATATGCCGCCAATTCCGACCGTTGTGTTCAGGACGAAGCGGGTTGCGGTATCAAACGAAGCGACCGGCTTGCCCTGCAAAACCGTGTTCACAAACACCACGGGTTGGTTGAGATTGGTCAAGAAGTTCGAGACGCCTTGACGAATTGGTGGATTGGTCACCGCACGATAGCCATCTGCAACCGGTCCAAGAACCGCCTTGTCGACTTCGTCATTGAAAACATAGACGCCGCGATTCCAGCTCTCAAAGGGATCATAGACCGCGTCCGCCGACGATGTTTGCCCCGTCGTGGTGCAAGCCGATATGACAACCATTGGCCCTGCCAACGCAAAACTGACACGCATTGATCCCATCCTTCTTATCGGCAAGCGATATGTGACTTTCCTTGCCCGAAATCAAATAAACCTAATGTGAACATTTGGACAGAGGCGAAAAGTGTGACCGGCAAACAACAGAAAGGCGAATGCGAATAAGGCTTGCAAAACATATAAATGATCGTTTATATGCCTCGATGCCAACCTCTTCGAATCTTCTGGTAGATGCTCTAAAAGCGGCGGGGGAGCCGACGCGATTGCGGATCTTAGCGCTTTTGCGGCATGGCGATTTAGCGGTTGGCGAACTGGTTCAGATTCTGGACCAAAGCCAGCCGCGCTTGTCGCATCATTTGAAGAGTCTGGCGACCGCGGGTCTGGTTGAGCGTCTCCCCGAGGGCTCTTGGGTGTTTTATCGCGCACAGCGGCAAGGCTGGGCAGGCCGGCTCATTCAAGCCCTGTTCGCGGACCTTGATCTCAGGGATGCCCCTTATACCCAGGATCTCGACCTATTGCGGCATGTGCGGCAGACCCGGGCGCAATCCGCGGAGCACTATTTCTCGGAAATTGCCGAACGCTGGGATCGTTTGCGCGCGCTGCATTACCCAGAGGATGCCATTGAGCATGCGATTTTGGAGGCATTGAAAGGGCGGCGGTTTGAGCGACTGGTCGATCTCGGCACGGGCACCGGTCGGATGCTCACTTTGCTGGCGCCTTTGGCGCAAGACGCAGAGGGGCTCGACCTATCGCACCATATGCTGACTGTGGCGCGCGCCAATCTTAATCGCGCAGACATCCGCAATGCCCGGGTCCGGCAGGGCAATGCAACCCAGACGCCGTTTGACCCCAACAGCGCCGATTTGGTGATTGTCCACCAGGTGCTTCATTATCTTGAACAACCCGAGGATGTCTTGTCCGAAGCGGCGCGGATTTTATCGCCCGGTGGAGACCTCTTAGTGATTGACTTTGCCCCGCACGATCTTGATTTTTTGCGCGATACGCAAGGTCATCACCGTCTTGGTATTCGCGAAGAAGATATGGTCGAATGGGCCAGCGCAGCTGGACTTGAGATCCAGCCGCCACGGCGCTTCGATCCGCCAGCATCACTGGATCAGGGCCTGAGTGTTTTAATCTGGACCGCCACGCGCCCCGCCAATCAACAGGAGGCAGCGGCATGAGCCAACTCGCTATAGCAACGCAGCAATCCTCACCCGACCCTCTTGTGTCGTTCGAGTTTTTTCCGCCCAAGACCGACAAAATGGAGGCGAAGCTGTGGGAATCCGTCGCGCGCCTGACACCGATGGCACCGCGCTTTGTCTCCGTCACGTATGGCGCCGGTGGATCGACCCGTGACCGCACGCAAAAAACGGTCGCGAAGATCGCACAAGATACTCCGCTCGCCCCGGCGGCGCACCTGACCTGCGTGAGCGCCACAAAACAAGAAGTTCTAAATGTCGCGACAGATTTTTGGAATGCGGGCGTCCGTCACCTCGTGGCGCTTCGTGGAGACCCACCGGAAGGCATGGGGGCGACCTTTGAGCAGTATCCTGGCGGATTCCGTGACAGTGTCGATTTGATCCAAGGCATTCGCGATTATGATATCGCGCCGGGTGCACGGTTTGAAATCAGCGTCTCTTGTTATCCCGAGCGTCATCCCGATAGCCGCGGCTGGGACCAAGACATCGCTTTCCTAAAAGCCAAACAAGATGCAGGCGCAGACCGAGCGATTACACAATTTTTCTTCGAGCCTGAGGTCTATTTGAGATTCTTAGAGCGCGCCCGCGCCGGCGGGATTACGATGCCGATTGTCCCAGGCATTATGCTGCAGCCGAATTTTAACGGCTTAAAGCGTATTGCCGGCCTCTGTGGCGCCACCGTTCCACAATGGTTGCACGATGTTTATGAAGGCACAGAAGACGACCCCGAAGCGCGCGAACTGATCACAGCCAATGTCGCCACTGAGCTCTGTCAGAAACTGTCGGAACAGGGCGTGACGGACTTTCATTTTTACACGCTCAACCGCGCCACACTCGCGCTCTCCACCTGCCGTTTGCTCGGCCTCAAACCGAAAGCGCAAGCGGCATGACCGATCGCCAAACCCGCATCGCCCAACTCCATCAGGCCGCCGAGGAGCGCATTTTGCTGCTCGATGGATCATGGGGTGTGATGTTTCAAAAAATGGGCCTCAGGGAAGACGATTATCGCAACGCGCACTTCAATCTGGACGCTTATCCGGGCCAGATGAAAGGCAATAATGACATTCTGTGTCTGACACGTCCCGACCGCGTCTCCTACCTTCACGATGCCTATTATGAAGCGGGCGCTGATATTTCTGAAACCAACACATTCTCAGCGACGACCATCGCAATGGATGATTATGCGCTGACCCTTCAAGACGTGATTGATATCAATTTTGAAGGGGCCCGTCTTGGCCGCGCAGCCGCCGACGCGTGGACAGAAAGAACCCCTGATAAGCCTCGGTTTATCGCTGGCTCCATCGGGCCGCTGAACAAAATGCTCTCAATGAGCTCAGACGTGAACAATCCCGGTGCACGGGAGGTGATTTTC
>JBCCXW010000075.1:0-16181 GCA_039191105.1 Pseudomonadota bacterium | reverse complement strand
GTGCCGACGAGCACAGGGGCAAAACTTTTTTAGTCTTTTTTTGAACACCCCCGTCCCGATCCTACGATCTCGCAACCCAGCGCGCGCAGACAAAGAAAAACACCACCCATTCCAGAGAATGAGTGGTGCAAGGTGAGAGGAAACCTGCGTGTGCGGATTAACAGCCGTCGGAGGCGATATAAGTCGACCGGCTTTTGGCGCCGGCAGAGCCCGTGCTGATCCCTAAAAACCGGCCCGATTTGCTGCGCGTCAAGACATTGCCAGCGGCGACGGCTTGACCGCCACTGCCCAAATTCTCGCCGCGGATCGTGCCGATACATGTGGTGGCAGACTTAAACCAATGGCGCGCATCGGTGACGACGGATCCGACAACAATCGTCTGGTCGAACCGGCCATTGATCGTTGTATCGTCAATTGTGCCAATTTTTGTTTTCGCGTCTGCGCCAAGCGAACGGGCGCGGGTTAAATTTGACCCGACAAGAATGGTTTGATTGATCGTGCCGTTCAATGTCGAATTATTGATCGTCCCGATCCCAGACTCTGCATCAGCGAGCAAGCTTGAGGCCACGGTCGCACTGTTTCCGACCATGACGGTTTGTGACGTGCGACCGCGAATGGTCGTATTGGTGACGGTCCCGATATTGGTTTTCGCCTCGGTCAGCAGCCCTTTCGAAACCGTCGTCGAAGAACCGACCACTGTGACCTTATTCAGTGTCCCATCGATATCGACGGATTGGTCGGCGAACATGAACGGCTGAGCGCAAGCGAATGCGGACAAAGCTATGGCGATGCGGCTAAGTTTTGGCATGTCTAGATCTCCTAATTGGACATCAGACTATGCGATCAATGCTGCCGAAGATGTGCTGGCGAACACAGACGGTGCTCGAAGTGTTCCTGCCGCGCTGAAAAGCAGCACTAGTCTTCGCTGAGGGCGAACTCTTCCAGCCATTCAAAGTCTAAAATCGTCAGCACACCCTTTTCATGCCGGGATGCCCCGGCGCGTTCGAACCGTTTTAAGACGCGGTTTAGGTTTGAGCGCGTTAAGCCTGCATATCTCGCCAGTGTTGATTGGTCTATTTTGATCTCGAAAACGCTCTGCTCCGCATCGAGATCATCACTGTCTTGCTCGGCGAGCCGCAGCAAAGCTGCAGCAACGCGGCGCGCGATATCGAGGGTCGTCGCCTCAAGCGAGTCCGACGCGTCGCGAAGTTTTTTACAAAGGGCTCTGGAAATACCGAGGGCAAATTCCGGGTCCGTTTCTATCTTTGTGAGAATATCCCGGCGGCGAATGATGAGGATTTCGCAGGCCTCAAGGGCGACAACGTCCGCTGTCCGCTCACCGCCATCAATCGCAGCGATTTCGCCGAGCACATCACCCGGTTGCAAAATATTCAAGACGGTCTCCGTGCCGCTAATCGAATAAGCGCTGACTTTAAGTTTCCCCGACACGATCACCGCGAGATAATCGCCAGGATCCCCCTTCTGAAACAGTGTTTTTCCTTTCGGAAGCTGCTGCGAAAGGCCAGCCTCGGACAAACGCGCCAAACTCTCTTCGGGAAGATCTTTCAAAAGTGATCCACTGCGAACGAAGCCTGATAGGTCGGTGATATTGCTCATAAAGGTCCCCAGCAAAATGAAACGCGAACACGCCTCACCAAACCCTTAGTTCAAGCTTGAAGACTTTACAATTTTTCGCCAATTCCACACCTCCAAATAGAACCGAGCCCGGCGGCAAGCGCCGGGCTCGTCTTGTGTCTGGCGGGTGACCTCGCGGTGCCGCAAGGGATCCGTATTCGAGGCTGTTAAAGGCGCCGGTTAGCCGGTGACTTGGAACTCGACGCGGCGATTCACGGCATGGTCGCTTTCGCGGCCTTGGATCAGCTCATACTCGCCTTTGCCAAAAGCAATCAGCTGCGTCGGGTTCACACCCTTTTGAGCCAGATAGTGGCGCACAGCCGCGGCGCGGCGATTGGAAAGATCCAGGTTGTAACTGGCGCCACCTTGACTGTCTGTATGGCCAGAAATCAACAGCACTTTGCCTTGCGCGGCGGGCGCTTGAAGCACGACGGCCAAATTGTCCAGATGCGCTTGAAAGCTCGCAGGGATGGCGGCTGAGTCGAGCTCAAAATTGACCGGCGCGGCGACCTTTACCGAAGGGGCAGCCGGTGCTGATGGAGCGGCTGCTGGGGCAGGTGCGGGTGCGGCGGGTTGGGCCGGTGTTGGCTCAATCATTCTGATGCCACGGGTGCGCAGCGCAGGTTTTGCCGCCAGGTCCAATCCGAACATTTCGGCATACTCTGCTGGGCTTGGCGCGTGCTCGACAACGATACGGTTTTGAGCCGTTGCACTCATCGACAGAGTTAAGGTTGCGATTGCGGCGGTGATAATTTGCTTGAACATGGTGTGACCTTTCATGATCAGGTTGAACTCGATGAAAGGGTTTTGGCAGATCCATAATACGCGCTCAGTGCTCCACAGCACACTTGCAAAATTAGATCGCAAGGCTCAGTCCGAGCCAAACAAACTTCAGCGAAATGTGGAGGATTTGATCGACCATGATGCCAATCGCGCCCTGCCCCAGGCCACCTTTTGCTTTCGTATAGTCAAGCGCCCAGTGAAAAGCGAATTCGGCTAACCCGAATATTGGATTTATAATCAGCGCCACTGCCGCGCCATGGGCGGCGGCATGCGCGGTCAAAACCCAAGGCCAGCCGCTATAACTGCCGGGCACTTTATTGGCTGCGATGAAGTCGGATTGAAGTTGAAAGTCGACAATAAAATGAAGGGTGACGAGCCAAAATAGGTCGTTGAAAAGCATTGAGGGCCTCATGTGTTAGAAAGCCAGCTGGGCTAACTTTGATCGGAGGCACGCTGTCGCATGATGTCAAAAGACCAGCTGTTTTGTGGAGCACACTTAGGGCGTTTTTTTGCGCCTCTACAATGACGCGAGGCGTTTGGCCCGGGCGATTTGGTAGGCGAGCAAGCGATCTTCCGGCGCTGCTTCTGACAGAACCCCAAACCGCTCAGCGGCCGCTAAGGGATTATGTTCGACGAGCGCAAACGCATCGCGATAGGCTTGCAAATCTTCTGACGATTTGGCCGATGCGCGAAGCGCCTCGAACACGCGCACAGGGTCTGCAATGCCGCGCACCGTCACATCACCAATTTCGCGATAGGCGACGCCCTCACAGTCTACTCGGCAAGCCCCGCTCAAGCAGATCGCAGTTCCAAATGTTTTGTTTTCGGCTTCCAGACGCGCTGCCAAGTTCACGATCGACCCATGCGCGGTATAGTCAAACCGTTTGGAACTGCCAAAATTACCGACCAAGGCCGGACCGCAACTGATGCCGATACGGGTTCGGCCAAGCGCAATGCCCTGATGGTTGATTTCGGCGCGATAACGTTCCGTCTCATCTTGAATGTCTAAGGCGCACCGTATGGCTTTCGCCTGATGATCGGTGACATGAAGGGGCGCAGAAAACATGGCATGCACCGCGTCGCCGACAATTTTGTCCACGGTGCCATCATGGCGCGCGACAATGTCTATTAATTTATCGAGATACCCATTCAAAGTCGGCGCGAGCAAATCAGGCGGCAGGGTATCGACCAAATGCGTGAAACCCTCCAAGTCCGTGAACAAAATGGTCACATCGCGCGACTCGGCAGTCCGCTCCAAAGCGCGCGGCGATGCGAGGATTTCATCCACCCGCTTCTTGCTCAAAAAGTGCGAAAACCCTTCTTGCACAAATCGCCGTTTCTCGCGCTCCTCGCGTTCTAGGGCGGCAAAGAGGAGTCCGGACACCAGCAGCAGCGCACTGGCAAAACCGGTGAATGGTAAGAGGAGGATGCCCCCTGAAAAATCAAACAGGACGAAAATCAACCACCAATACAAAACCAAGACGCTTGCGAGCGCTGCAAGCGTGGTGACGAGTCGATACCTTTGCGCCGCTATGACAACCGCCAGCAGCGCGCCGATCAAGATTTGAGGCAATTGGCTCCAGATCGACACGTGATGCCCGCGAAGGTCACTCGCTAATCCGATGATCGAAAAGGCGTGCAAAACAACGCCAGGGATCTCGGCGTCCGGCAGCAAGTCTCGAGGCTCCACAGGCCCCTGTTTCGCGCTGAACCGCAGCGGTGACGATACAAAATCGCCTGAATACGGACTGATCCGGCCGATCAGCACAATCCGCCCCTTGATCCATGATTCCGGCAAAATTTCGATTTGGCTGGCGCTAAATGTGCGGAACGGCCAGAGAAGTGTCTCGCCGGTCCGGAACGGGACATTGAGCCACGCATCTTGCGTTTGCTTCAGACCCAAATGCACCTGCGTGATGGCTTCGGCAAAACTCATATGATCGGCACGGGCAATCGGCGCACGGCGCACCGTGTCATCGAGTGTGTCGACACAGATGACGCCGTGCGCGGTGCGCGCGAGCTCCGTAAACTCTGAGAGCGTGGCATTGCTGGCTGCGGGCGCCGCGCGACCGTCGCATAGCGCCTGGCGGGTTGCTCGCCCCGGATCAGAGACCAAGATCACAGGTGCTTGTGCTTGCGAGATTGCGCGTTGCAGCGCTTGATCTGCAGCCGTTTCGCTGCGACGGTCGAGCAAAACGTCGACGCCGATCACACTCGCGCCCAATTTGTCAAGTCTCTGGACAACAGATGCTAAAAGATTTCGGTTTATAGGAGAGGTATAAGCAAACTGTTGTAGGCTGGCATCGTCAATGGCGACGATGACAATCTGCTCGAACGCCTCTGAAGGGACAGAATGATGGGACACGCGAACGTCCGCCAGAAAATTCTCAAACACCCGGACCGGGCTCAGCAGGCTGGTCGCAATGGCGAGCAGAGCGCCAATCAATGCGATCGCAAAGAATTTTTGCCACGATCGGTCCCAGATCAATGCCCGCCCCCTCATAGGTTCCAGCAACGACGCTATCATCAGATCATCGCGCTCGCCAGCATGGTAACGCTTTGCCCGCTTATCCCGGCGATCGCTCATGCGGATGGCGTGGTGTTTGAGAGCACCATCGCGAAATATAAGATTGGTCAAATCATCGCTGCTGGAGAAACAATCGATCTTCCCGCAGGCGAGCAGATCAAAATCCTTAATCGCGACGGCAAGCAAGTCCCGATTTCGGGGCGGGTGGTTTACAAAGCCGCAGAAAACCTCGCTTCAACACGGCAGGCGCCATCTCCTTTTGATATCGCCACCTGGAACAAGCGCCGGGCTGATATTGGCGCCACGCGCGGCGACATGTATGACCAATGCATCGAGGATGCCGCAAATGATCCCGCTCTGGACGCAAGCGACTGCGAACAAGACCCCGTAGACGCAGATCGCGGTCCCAGTTTCGCGATTAAAAATGCCGCGCTTCGCAGCGAGATCCGACCGTCTCAGGCACTCCGGATCGAAATGGTCGCGGACTTTCATGCCATCGCGAAGTGTCGGATGCACCCGGTCGACACGCCAGCGGATGGCTGGGTGTTGGACCTTGGACCGAATGGCAACGCCTCGGCGAGAGTAGTTGCAAATACCCCCAAATATATCCCGCAGCGCGGGGTGACAGCGCCGCAAGCGCCGGCGATGCCGGGCGAGTATATCGTAACGTGCCTCGCGATCTCACCCAGCGTATTTGATCTGATCGGCAACACTCTGGGCGGAATTGTCAAAGACGCCGATCGAGATCTGTTTCTGATGCGCTTTGCCGAGCTGCGCGGCGAACCTGCCGCCATCGGAACACTCTCGCTGACCGTCTCAGGACTGTAAGCGAGCCTTCCCCCTAGCAGAGACAGATGGACTGATCCGCGCACAGATGCGCGAAAGCTATGTTCTCGATAGGTAGTACGGGACAAAGAAGAATTCGCCGCCCTGGTTTCCGGAATTCTTCATGTCGCCATATTGCGGCTCTTGTAGAAAGTCTTTCTCAAAAGCGCGCTCAGAGACAATGTCCGTAACGGAGCGCGCCAAAACAGATGCCCGCGCGATATCGGCATTGTTATTGAGCGTTTGAATAAAAGCCGCGGCGAACAAAGAGTTACCGCCGCCGCCTTCATCCAGAACTTCTTGCTCTGCGCCGCCAGAGGTCAAGGCGACACGCGTCTTAATCCCAGCTTCGTAGCGCACATGTTCGGCTCTCAGGAGCGGATCGTTCCCACTGGTAATTGTGGTGACGTTGCGGGTGATGACGCCGGAATAACAGGAGTCTGAAACCACCATGACTTTGCGCGCTTGCGACTCCGACAGGGTCGCTCGCAACCAATCAAAGCCGAGCGATTGCAGCGAGTCGTATGGAATAGAGTCAATCGGGTCCCAATAGGCGACGTCATTGATGCGCTGTCCGTGACCCGCATAGTAGATCAGTAAATTGTCCCCTGGCCCCATTTCGCTGGCTTTTTCGGAAATCGCACGGCCGAGTTCAGAGCGTGTTAGGTCTTTCAAGACGGTGGTTTTAAAACCATACTTTGTTCTGAGTATTTTAGAGATATCGTCGACATCTTTATGCGGCGTTTCGAGGTCCACCCAACCCTCATCATTGTAGTTTTCATTGCCAATGAGGATGGCGTGAAACTCTCCAAAATCGATATCAGCATAAGGCGATGCCGGAGCCTCTTCGAGCGTTTGCTCCGCTGGCGTCGCCAAGCCGCGCGATGCGAGCTCCGCCATGGCATCCAAACGCTCTGTTGCATCGGCCAATTGCGCTTCGAGCCTTCTGGCGCGGTCGATCGCGTCATCGCGCTGACTGGTCATGTCGGCATAAGCCGTCTCGCTAATGGCGAGACTTTCAAACTCCTGCGTCAACTGAACCTGACGTCGCGCGACTGCTTCTTCGCGCGCTTCGAGCGCCGCTATTCGTTGATTGTAATCGCGCTTAGCGGTTTCGAGCTCTGCCTGGCTCTGTGTTTGAGCCTGCATGAGTTGATCAAGCGCCAGTCGATCATTTTCCATCGCCGACAGGTTCGCAGCAGCAGCTTGCAGGCGATCTGATTCTTGCGCCAAGATTTCGCGCTGTGCCGCCAGATCCTGCTCCAGCGTGGCGAGGTCGGCCGCGCGCTGACGATGCTCCGCTCGTCGGGTCTCAAACACCTGCTGCTGGTCTGCAAATAGATCTCGTTCTTGGGCGAGCTCCGCGCGCGCACGCTGCAAATCTTCGCGTTCGGCGTTGAGCACCAGGCTGTCTGTGCCATATCGCTCGGTCAGCTGCGCCAATTCAATCTCGCGCGCCGCAATCTTTTGTTCCTGTTCGGCGAGCGTTTTAAGCTGTGCAGCAAAATCGGATTCAGCATCGGAAAAAGCCGTCAGCGCTGCGCGTTCAGCAGCAACTGCGGCGGCGCGCTCCGATTTCAAATCAGCGATCGATTGACGCGCCATGTCAAGATCGACGCGGAGCTGATCGACAAAGGCTTGGTCCTGAGCACTCTGGTTTGCGACCGCATTCGAGATCTCGCTTTGTAGCCCGGCCAGTTCAAGCTCTTTGCTCGCCAAAGCTTGCTCGCGCCGCTCAATCTCCAAACGCTGCTCTCGAACCGCGTTGATTTCGCTTTGCAGTTTCTCGCGATCGTCTGCAGCATCGACCAAAGAGTCGGCGAGTTGTTGGCGCGCCAAAGCGAGGTCTTGTTCGAGATCAAGGAACCGCGCACTTGCATCATCCCGCTCTGTGGTCAGAGTTTCAATTTCGGTGGTCAAACGCGAAATTGTCGATTCTTGCCGCGTCAGCATTTCGTCACGCTCAGCAAGACTGGCGCGGAGCATGATCAATTCGCGCGTATCGACTTGGGTGAGATTGGCACGCAAGTCACCCTCAAACCCCATCGCATCATAATAGAGCTCAGTCGCTTGCGCGCGGTCCGCGGGGCCGCCTAAACCCTCCTCGATCAAGCGGGCAAGGCTCAGCATCGCCGGCGCATAGCCCGTTTGGACAGCCCGGCCATACCACTCTCTGGCGCGTTCAAAATTTGGGATACCGTCGGTGCCACGTTCATAAAGCTCGCCGACATAAGTCTGCGCTTTTGGATCGCCTGCATCGGCTTGCGGTAACCAGGTTTGCAAGGCGCCTTCGACACTGGCGCGGGCACTTAGAACGTAACGACCGCCATAAATCTCGCACTGTTTGGAGGTTATCCGCACCAATCGACTGGGTAGTTGTCGTACTTGCCGGCGACCGTTTTGGATCACCCGCCCCGGCAGGCGACAATCAACAAAGTCGAAATCACTCGGCTCCGCGGCAACCGGTTCAACCGATGGACCCGGTGTCGCGGGCGCATTCAATTGCGCCGAGGCAATCGCTGGCGCCACGCAAAGCGCGAGCATAGAGCACGCGAGTGTCGCTAACGCATGCGGTGACGACCGACTGGGACGAACGCCAGCGAAATGTCGTTTTGTCCCCTTTCTCATAGCTCCGAACCTTACCTTGTGCTTCATTAGCTTCTTGTTATTACTATAACCGTGCTGCATGGCAAACTGTGCTGTAGAACAATCACCGCGAGAAGAAGTCATCGCGATATCATAAGGGCTTCGCGTTACAATTTGGGGGACAAACATGAAGATACTAAGGCTAATGCGCGTGTTCACCGCGGGCATCGCGCTCAGCTGGGTGATTTCGCCAGGGGCGATCGCGCAGGACTTTGGGACAGGGACCGATTTCGTAGACTATGTTAGACGCACCTGTGGTGCCTTAAGTCAGTTGGGCGAGGATCGCACGAGTACGCAATCTGACCTCTTCTTTCGCTGCAATGGGGCGCTCAATGCGCCGGGCTCAAGCACGGACGGGTTGACCGGACAGGCCGATATTCTCGATCAATATATCGGCGTTCAAGGCATATCATCGCAGTCAGACGGTCTTTCGCGCACCAATCGCGCAGATCAATTTATCTCAGCTCGATTGAATGTGATTTCTGGGCAAATGAGGTCGGGTCAGTTTGCCGATCTGCTGATTGACAGACCGGTCCTGCTTGCCTCGACGGAGCCAGATACGGTCGAATTATCGAGCACCCGTTTGTCGCGCGAAGGGCGTTGGGATGGCTTTGCAAGCCTTGGCGGATTTGAATCCGAGCAGGACTCAACCTCAGATGAACTTGGCTTCGAAGCTGATGGCGTCTGGTTTGCCGGTGGCTTGGATTATTCATTCAGCGATCGTCTGATTGGCGGCGCAGCGCTCAGCTATGTCGATTCCTCAGCGGATTTTGATGGCATTGGCGGCCTGAGCTCTGGGGGGTCAACAGACACGGAGTCCGTGTCGCTCAGCCTTTATGGCTCCTACCTCATTTCTGAGCCGTTTGCATTGAACGCATGGGAACTGAATGGCCTGCTCTCGGTCGGACAATCAGACTTTGAGACCAGCCGGGTGATTTCTGTTGTCGACAAAAATGGCGGTGGCATCAATGACGCAGCGGACGGCAACTTCGCTACAGTCAACAGAACCGCCACCTCCAGCACCGACGCAGATACCGTGCAGGCGTCCTTAGGCGCGGCCTACTCCATGTATTACGAGAATGGCGTGTCGCTCACGCCATCCGCGAACTTGACCTATTATTATTCCGAAATCGGAGGATTTGGAGAAACGGGCTCAAACGGATTGGATTTGGTCTTTGACGATCAAGAAATCGATTCGCTGCAAGCCTCGATCGGCGCGAATATTTCAAGAGCAGTCAGTGCGGACTGGGGTGTCCTGGTCCCGTATGCGCGCGGGAATGCGGTCTTCGAACTCCAAGATACGGCGCAAACGGTAAGAGGTCGATACACCGTCGCCACCAATCAGAATGACAGTTTCATCGTGCGCACCAATGATGCAGATGAATTTGTGGTGGATGTGGCGGTCGGAGCCTCAGCTCAATTCGCCAATGGAGCGTCTGCATTTGCCGAATACTCTACGATCCTCGGATTGGAAAACGTCGATCATCAAGCGATATCCGTCGGCGTCAGATTTGAGTTCTGAACCCCGCCGCGCGGCTGGTGAGGCGCCCTGAATGAGAGGCGTTCGGTTCACGAGCGCCTCTTTTTTTGCATTCGCGGCGGGAAGGTGCGGTCCATTTCACCGCGCGGATCTGCCAAGCGCCACGCGCGTCTATTTTGACAAGGACAGAGCAAATCGTGTCCCTCACAGGACATCGAACCAGAATTATACTTTTCATAAAAACAGTATGTTAGAGAGCTTAAACCTCCATCCCACTATCGATCTTCCCTACCAAATTATACCGAAATTTATGACCATGCCTCGAAGCAAATTGGCCTGCGCAGCCTGGCTTGGGCGGTGATGCCAGCACCTACTTACTCGGACTGGTCGATGGAAACTGCGAGGCAAAAAGCGCAGAAAATAGCGCGTCTCGATCAATCTTTTCTGAGCCGCGTATCGACGACAAACGACCCGAAATAGATAGTTCCGCCAGCCCATGCGCCATGGTCCAGCATCCAATCAAACCGACCATTGCATCTGAATTTATAGACGGATCAGCTCCCCAAAGCTCTTGCACGTCATCGACTAAATGCTGAAACGCTAAAATCGGAGGCGTGTTCTCAGCGTCTCCGTTCGTGGCGACTCTTTGCGATGTGAACATCAAACGAAAAAGAGCGGGCGACTCTTCCGCAAAACGCACATAGCCACGACCGGACGCAATCAGTTGCTCTTCAGCAGATGTACCGGCTTCGCGTTGGAATTTGACCATACTTGCTTTGAGACGTTTGAACCCTTCGTCAGCGAGGGCCGTTAGCAATCCGCTAACATCACCAAAATGGTGGGCGGGCGCAGAGTGGCTAACGCCGGTTTCCTTTGCCACCCGTCTTAGCGAGAAGTTCTCGACACTCGTTTCGGAGAGCAAGCGTTCGCCCGCTTCCAACAAAGCTGCTCTGAGATCACCGTGATGATAAGACGTTTTTTCCATAGAGACCTGTTCAAGAGAGTCGCAACAGCATTCAAATCCACATATCTTGACACTGTCTACATAATTGCGCATCTTGACAGTGACAAGTTGGAGGATTGAGCGATGAATTTAGAAGCCGCATTTTCCCTGTTTAATTTATCAGCGCTCATTGGTTGGATATTGCTTATATTTGGTCCGAGACGATACCGGATTGTTTTCTACATCCCACAATACATCATCCCGACGTTCCTAAGCCTTGCGTATGCCGGTTTGATGTTCAGCCACTTCTTTACGGTTGAAGGCGGCTATGGCTCGCTATCAGAGGTCGGTGCGCTTTTCAGCGTCAACGAACTGTTGCTTGCGGGCTGGGTGCACTTCCTCGCTTTCGACCTTTTCATTGGCGCCTGGATTGCTGAACGCTCAGACGCAATCGGCATTCCGAGAATTATGCAAGCGGTGTTCTTGTTGGCGACGTTCATGTTCGGGCCTGTCGGGTTGGCACTTTTCTTAGGAACAAGTCTCGGGTTCACCAAAAAGATGGAGCAAACACATGCTTGATTGGCTCGACGCGCGTAGAACTTATAACGCAGTTTTTCCCGGGCTCGACCAAGATCATGTCACGCGTGCTTTCATTGCTTCGGCTTTATTTTGTGCCGCGCTTTTTCTGGTCACGACGCCAGCATGGCTCACTGATACCCGCACTCTTGATGGTGTCGACCTTTGGACGAAGCCGCAAAAATTCAATGTCTCGCTGATTGTACATTTCGCGACGTTCGCGATTCTTGCACAGCTCATTCCGCAGGTGAAGCGGACGTCTAAGGTGATGACAGTGGCAGCGCTGGCAGCCGTGGCGTCTATGTTGTTCGAACAAGTCTATATGACCATTCAAGCGGGGCGCGCGCGGCACTCGCATTTCAATTCAGAAACCAATCTTGAAATCGTGATGTACTTAATCATGGGCGTGGGTGCGACCATCCTTGTGCTCACCGGTGTGGTCATCGCGGTCATGATATGGAGGACGCGAGGTCTACGGAGTTCAGGATTAGTTTTCGGTTCGATCGCTGGCTTGATCGTCGGCGCGCTGTCTACTTTGGCCTTTGCCGGATACATGTCAGCGAGCGGGTCGCACTTCGTGGGAGTTCATCCAGAAGGAGGCCAAACGCTACCGTTCTTTGGATGGTCTCTGGAGACGGGCGATTTGAGGCCGGCGCACTTTGTCGCCCTGCATTGCATGCAATCACTTCCGTTGATCGGGTACGTGTCAGATCGAGCGGGATCACCTGCGGTCCGCCTTGTATCTATAGCTGCTGTTTTACAGGTCGGTCTGGCGACAGCACTATTTGCCAATGCCTTGGCGGGACGATCGCTTCTCGCCTTTTGAGAATAAACTCGCGCCGGTGGGCGTTAAGTTAAGAGGCGCTGCGGATCACTACGCACGAGTCGAAACTCAGCCGGTTCGGCTTGGTGCAAATCGCTAGGATCGCTCCTCAACAATTCTGTTTGTTTGTGCGCCCAGATCGATCGCTCTGTCTGGCGTGGCGATGTCGCAAGTAAGGACATTGCCGGGTCGCAAATAATCGGGATCTTTCACAGCGCGCTTGGCGATAATCGCGCTTCTTTGGATCGGCGACATCAAAGCCCCGACGAACATGGCGAGCTTGCCGGGGACTTTGAGCGCGACCCCACCCGGCGTGCCGGTTGCGATCATATCGCCCGGTTTGAGATCTCTAATCTGGGACAGTTCGGTCAAAGTCTCCGCTGGTTTGTGGATCATATCAGCCGCGACATTCCTCTGACGTTCCTGCCCGTCCACAGACAAGGTCAGCACCAATTCTCCGTAACGACGTAACTCCTCCGCGCTGAGCAAGACGAGGAATGGCCCCGTTGGACCAAAGGTTCGATACGACTTGGCCTTGCAGAATTGTTCGTGAGAGACTTGCACGTCTCTCGCAGAAATGTCGTTTGTAATGGTCAGCGCGCCGACAAAATCGTGCAGGTTTTCCTCGGTCACATCGACCGGCTCTGTAACAGGGCGAGATACAATCAGCGCAAGCTCTATTTCATAGTCGAGCGCATGCACATGCGCGGGTCGAACCACATCGTCTTTCGGACCGCAAATGCTGGACGACGCCTTATGGAAGAAAATGTTGTGAATGGCGTCTTTGGGGTCACGCCCGATCTCTCTTAAGTGGCTCGCATAGTTTAGGCCCTGGCAGATATAGTCTGCATCTTGCGTCACCGGGCTTAGAAGTTTCAGCCCGTCCAGGTCTGAGTCAAACGCACTGACCGCGCTTGCCGCTTCTGAGCCGCCCCCAGTTAAAAACAGTCCCGTCGTTGGCCAATCTCCAGACAGAGCTGCCACCTTACCGTTTGAATGCACGCCCCATCGTGGGCCAGAGCCTGTTTGAAATCGTACGACTTGAATCGCCATGTTGCGATCTCCCCGAATTAAGACAGATAGGTTTCCACCGCGTCGCGAGCTTGGTCAGGCGTCGCCCCCAACAGGCGAAGCATCGCGTCACACGTATCGCGGTTGATTGATTTGTTTCGTCGGCCGACGAGCTGCGCCTCGACAGCAAGCACCATCAAAGCCCCAATCTGAAAGAGACGAAAACGATCTGGAACCTGAAGCGGCGCGCCCTGCCCAATAGCAAGCTGAATGTCCGCCAGCAGGTTCTTGGCGAAATCCAGTTGCATATCAAACGCGTTCTTGGAGGCTTCTGAGAGCATCTTGCCCCATTCCCGATTGGCCGCGGCGCGTGAAATGAACATGTCAGTTGAAACAACGATCCGGCCAAGCCCCGTCTCAACATCTTGAACGCGCTCGGCGATGTCCTCCGCAAGAACGATAGCGATCGCCGTTGCAGCTTCCCGGATCAGTTGCTCGCGATCATCAAAGTGATTGTAAAACGTTCCATTCGAGAGACCGGCCGCCCGGGTCAGCTCTTGAACCGTCGTGTTGAGCAAGCCGCGCTCCGCGACGAGCGCAATCGCACTATCGATCAGCAAAGAACGGGTTCTGACGCGTTTGCCTTCATTGCGGGCGCGGTCGTGGAAGAAGTGTTGCACTGGGCAATCCTCATCTGAATTTCAAACTTCGATTTACCCGCTCTAGCACTAATTGTTGACAGTGTCAAAAATGAGAGTATATTCAAAAATGAATTATGTGTTAAATTTCAAAAACGACTGGAGCGAGCGATCAATTGATCGGGGCCCTCCATCGACAGGGAGCTAGGAATGGATTTGGGATTGGCTGGAAAGTCGGCAATCATCTGTGCGTCTTCACGTGGGCTCGGCAAATCTTGCGCAGCCTCTTTGGTGCGCGAGGGCGTCAATGTTGTGATCAATGGGCGCGATACTGAATCCCTTGCAGAGGCCAAAGATGAGCTGGAAAAGATCGGTGGCGGCACCGTGACAGCCGTTGCCGGTGACGTCGAAAAAGAAGCAGATCGCGACCGATTGTTTGAGGCCTGTCCATCGCCCGACATTCTGGTGAATAATAATGCGGGCCCGCCTCCGGGTCTCTTTTTGACCTGGGGCGAAGACGAATGGAATGGCGCGCTTCAATCTAATCTGCTCGCCCCTCTTATGATGATCAAAGCGGCGCTTCCCGGCATGCAAGAGCGAAAGTTCGGGCGGATCGTGAACATCACATCGGCCATGGTGAAATCCCCGCATCCCTTCATGGGACTGTCGACCACCGCACGCACCGGGCTGACAGCCATGTGTAAGGCGCTGTCGCTCGACGTCGCGAAAGACAATGTCACCATCAACAATATGCTGCCTGAGCGGTTCGACACCAATCGTCAGAAGCAAATGGCGCAGCTCGCTGCAGCCATGAAGCAAACAACCGTCGAAGAAGAGCGCGCCGCCATTATCGAAGCGATCCCCGCCAAGCGTATGGGAGACCCTGACGAGTTCGGCGAAGCATGTGCGTTCCTATGCAGCGCGCAGGCCGGCTTCATCACCGGCCAGAACCTTCAACTCGATGGCGGCGCCTATTCTGGCCTGATGTAATCCTAGGAGGAAGATCTCATGGACTCTGTTTTACTCGCAAAAATTCTATTGAGCTTTGTCGCCGCGATGCAATGCATTGGTCCGATCCGCGCGGATTTCAATCAAACGCACGCAACCAATCCACTGTGGACACCGCACGCGCGCTTTCATGTCGTTTGGCAGGTGCTTTCACAGTCCGGCATCTCCTTGATCGCCTTGGCGCTGATCTGGGTTTTCCCAAGCCCGTTCACGATCTGGTTGGCTGTGATCATCAATTTCAATTGGCTGGTCAGTTTCGTCGCGACGCTCTCCAGCATGTCGCTCTATGACGGCTCGCTCAAAGACGTGAATGGGATCAAGCCGTTCAAGTTCAGTCTCGGCAGTAGCACGCTTGAAGTGGATACAAACGTCTTCGGGGCGTGCTTGCTGACACTCATCAATTCTGCGGCGGTTTTCGTATTGCTGTCTAACCCAAACGCTGTCGCGGCGCTTTAATCGGGAGGCGCGTCATGAAACTCGATCCAACCACGATCCAGACCCAGGAAGTCCTCAACTGGCAGGGTCTGCACCTCCTAAATTACTCGCAGTCTTCTTGCTCTCAGAAAGTGCGAATTCTACTCGCCGAAAAAGGTGTTTCGTACCGCTCTCGCGAAGTGGATATCAAAAACGCCGCACACACATCGCCTTGGTATCTCGGGATCAATTCTCGCGGTGTGGTCCCGGTCCTCGTTCATGACGGCGACGTCCACATCGAGAGCAATGATATCTTACGATACATTGATGAGACTTTTGCTTCCGACCATAGGTGGATTCCAGCTGAAGGCGCTCACAAGCAAATTACAGATCAGCTCTTAGCCCTAGAAGCCGACCTGCATACGCATCTGCGAGTGGTGACGATGGGATACTTGTTGCCTCATTCCGTCGCCAAAAAGAGCGAGGCGGAACTGGAAGCTTATGCCAGCAATGGCAAAGACGACCCCTATCGCGCCGCGCAGATTCAATGGTGGCGTGACTTTGGGGAGCACGGCGTGACGGATGAACAGGCGCGCGATGCGGTGCGCGCGTTTCATGACGCTTTTGATCAGCTCGAAGTGTTATTGGGCGATCGAAAGTGGCTCCTGGGCGATCAGCCTACCGTCATCGATATCGCTTGGTTTATCTCACTCCACCGAATTGCATTAGCGGGCTACCCGATCAATGCGCACCCTAAGCTCAACAAGCTCTATCATCGCATGAAAGCTCGACCTGCGTTTCGAACAGAAATCGCGAAAGGTCCCGCCATCGTCCACATTGCCGGGCCCCTCTATCGCTTCGTGCGGCGCGTG
>JBCCXW010000074.1:0-16503 GCA_039191105.1 Pseudomonadota bacterium | reverse complement strand
GGGCGGCGCCTCACGCTGAAAAATGTGTTTGGTTTCATGGAAGTGGCTATGGGTGTTTAAACCGCAGCACCACACGGCTCCTGGATCGGGAATGACAGGGAGCCACTCGACTTCAGACACGCCATAATCAACCTTCCCCCTCGCAGCGATGTCTTGCGCGCCATCCAGACCGATAGCGATGAAATCACGCAATGTCGGCGCCCGCATTCCAAGCTGAGATGCGAGATCAATGATCCCATGCTCTGTTACAATTCCATAGGACGCTTTGCCGTCGATCTCGTAGCTCCCAAGCTTCATGCCTTCCTCCCTCGCGGATCTGTTTATTTTTCATGGGTCAATAATCGCGCCAGCGTGTCTGCATGCGCTTCAATCATGGACGGATGAAAGGCGCTTTTTCCCGTAAGCTGTTCGCATTCAGCCGCCATCGAAAACAAAGCCGCTCCGCCCACCAAAATGTAGTAGAAGTGAGGAAACGCGATATCGGGGATAACAGCGTTCTTGCGGCCATCTTCGAACAGCGTTTGGACCGCCGCAAAAAACTCTTTGCTGAACTCTGTGACGAGCCACTCCAAGCGCCAACCCTGTTTGCGCCCTTCGTCAAATAAGATACGGCTCAGCTCGGGCCGCGTGGCGCTCGCCCGGATATAGTGCCGTATGAGAAACTGAATGCGGGTGCGCGGCTCTACGTCTTTTGATTGAATCACATTTGGTTCGAGCATACGATTCACATCGTCTTTTAAGGACGACATGCACGCTTTCCAGAACCGGTCTTTGCTGCCGAAATGATAACTCATCAGATTGCGTTGAACGCCTGCTGAGGATTCGATTTGCCGCGTGCTCGTGGCCTCATAGCCCTGTTCGGAAAATAGCTTTATGCCCGCCCGTAAGAGGTCTTCGCGGGTTTTTTCCGCTTTGCTATTTAAGCCTTTGCCGAGCTCTATCGCTGCTGGGACATTCATATAAAAGACTTTCAATATTTGACATTCGTCATATTAACGCATCTAAAATTTGTCAACGAACGAATATTATATGCGGCCGGCTCCAGCCCGCTTTTTGCGGGACGAAACTTTGCGGAAACGTGCAGGCTATGGCCGACTTAAAGCGCTCAGTGCGCCGGTTCCGCGCCCGCTACGGCTTTGGGTTCTTCAATGCCGAATGCGATAATCAACGTCCCGAGAATGGCTGTGACCAAAATAATTTTCGGGATGATCTCGACCCCATAAGCATCGGCGACTGTCCCAGAAACAGCTGGCGCGATCGCACCTCCGACGATTTCACCTAAGCCACCAACGAGCCCCGTGGCCGTTGCCGCCATGGCGCGCGGCACCGTCGTGTTGACGATCGGACCAATGATCGTTGCGACAACCCCAGAGTTTAGCAAGGAGATCAAAAACAAACAGGGCGTGATCAACGCGGGACTGGTTGTCCCTGAGCCGACCCAAAGCAAGAAGACGAAGCATTCTATGGTCAGTGCGCCAACCATGATAATCTTACGTCCGAAGCGATCGGATAGCGACGGGATTAAGATCATTCCAATCAATCCACCGCCACCGAGCGCGGCCATCATCCCGCCCATGGTTTGCATTGATTGGTCCAGATAATCGGTGATGAAAATCGGCAAGAAAGTCGCCAAAACGTGCAGCGTCGTCAAAAAGCAAAACATGGCGCCAATCGCGACAACAATATTTCGATATTGAAGCGGTGCCCATAAGGATGGGACTTGATCGGCCCCTTGTCCGGGCAATGGCTGACTGCGGGTCTCGGTCGATTTGATATTTTTGAACAAAAGATAGGCGAGAATAAAGCCGGGGATCGCGATCACGCCAAACACATATTCCCAGCCCGGCAAGATGCCCAGGAGACCAATCGCAAGCAACGGGCCGATAAACAATCCGAAAAACGGCATCGACATTTGCTGAATGCCGATATTCATTCCTATTCGATCCGATCGGGACGCATCCACGGTGGCCACGATACTCGCCGGAACATAACCGCCTTCAGCAAATCCCATCAAAGCACGGATGATCAGTAAGCTGATTAAGCCGGCTGCCAAGCCACTAAATGCCACTAAGCATGAAAAGATAATAACCGAACCGACGAGCACTTTCTTGATCCCGATCCGATCACATAGATTGCCCGAAAAAATTCCAGAAAGACCCCAGGTCAGGGCGAGTACGCCAGCGATCAATCCTTGATCCTGCAGAGACAGGTTCAAGTCTTCGGCCATTACCGGGAACAGCGGATTGATGATGAAGCGATCCAATCCGACAACGCCAAAGCCAAGCGAGAGCAGAATAATCGCGCGTCGTTCATATTTCGGATCATAGTCCAAACTTGATGTCTGGAGCGGGGCGGCTGAATTGCTCATTTTCATACCTCACATTCGATTGGCGGTCGCGAAGGGGTCCGCATTGATAGGTTTGGAGCTAAGCTGGAAAAACGATCCCGGCAGCCTCTTCGAGCTGCATGCTGACTTGCATCGCGGTCTGAAAACTGGGGCGAGCATGAACGCGTTGCATATGCGCCTGAAGACTCGGACACGGCGCTAGCAAGGATGGTTCAGCGCTGATCGCGGTCATCACACACCAGTTGACGTAGACATCGACGATCGACCACGCGTCTCCAAACCACCATTCGCCTTGACTGAGGCGCGCCTCCGCCTGCGCAAACATTGCCTGCGAAAACTCAACCCCCTTCGCGCGCACCCCGGACGGGTCGCCATCGGTGAACCGCATCGCCATACGCACTTGGCGAATCGCAGGATGGAAGCTGGACGCGCACCAAATCAGTTCGGACACAGATTGGGCCCTCTCCAGCGGATCTGTGCTTTGCGGCAACAAGCCGGCGTCCGGAGCGATGGCGTCCAGATATAACAAAATCGCCGCGTTCTCGGTCAACACCCGCTCGCCCACCTGCAAAGCGGGGACCTTGCCGCCCGGGTGAATTTTCAAATAGTCGGGGGTTTTTTGCTCGCCCGTCATAATATTGACGACGTTCACCTGATAATCGAGCTTGGCTTCGACAAGTGCATTCAGCGTCACCATTGAACAGGCGCGCGGAAAGTAATGCAGCTTAAATTGGGTCATGATCCTATCTCCAAATTAGAATGCGCGTGCCGGACTGGCCGCGGCCACATTAGCTGGCGCCATACCCGTTTCGGGCATGGCCGTACGCTATGATCTTTGTACTGATCAACGAATGAAATGCTCGCCCTCATCAAGTTCCACTTTGTTTTCGATGAATCCGATCCGCTCGATTTCGACGCGGCAGGTTTGACCTTCTTGCAAGTAAGGTTGGCCAGGCTGGAAGGTCGCCACACCAGCAGATGTTCCGGTTGCGATGACATCGCCTGGCACCAGCGTAAAGGCGGTCGAAAGATGCTCGATTTGCGTCGCGATATTGAACAGCATATCGCCCGTATTGAAGTCTTGGTGAACCTTGCCATCGACACTCAACACAACGCGTAAGTCTTCTGGATCTTCAATTTCATCCCGCGTGACAATGCACGGCCCCATCGGACAATGGGTGTCCCAGGACTTTCCCATCGTCATGGTGGGCGTCGCTTTTTGCCAGTCGCGGATGGTCAGATCATTGACGATCGTATACCCGGCGATCACATCGAACGCTCGGTCCGCTTTGACCCGCCGACAGGTTTTTCCAATCACCACACCGAGTTCTCCCTCCCAATCAAACTCTTTGGACTCAATCGGTCGTTTAACAGGCGAATAAGGGCCGGTGACGGATGTGTTCTGCTTGTTGAAGATGATCGGTCGATCGGGCGGCTTGCCCCCGACACGTTGCTTGACGGGTGCAGGCAGTTCGTCAAAGTGGTCCATATAGTTCAAACCGACAGCCAGTATTTTAGGCGGCATCAGGATCGGGCTTAACAGTCTATTTGGATCATATTCGACAGTCTTCTGACCAAGCTTTATGGCGGCATCCGCCTTGGTCAGCATGGCGTCGCCGCCATTCAGCAGATCCACCATATTGGTCGGGATCGCCGGGTCAGCGGCATTTAAATCAACAATCGTTTCGCCTCGAAGCCCACCGGTTCGAGGGTGTCCGTTGCTAATATAAGTGACGAGTTTCAAATCAATGCCCCGTTATTTCAACCGTGTGTTCAAGCGCGCAGGAAATCTAAAACGGGTTCAACCCATCGCGCGTGGGTTGGATCCCGACCGTCTAGGCGGGTTGTTTACGAGCGGGCGGCAAACGCGTTTTGCCATCTCCCCAAAGCACTTCTCGCCAATTGGTGCTGCGCAGCATATAAGCGGCAAACTCGCCTATCGCGCCAACGCCACGGTACTTGGCGATATGCGGAGACGGCCCATGCGCTCCGGGCCAGTCGGCAACGGCGGCGCGAAAAGATGGGCGTGCAAAGGCGCGCTCCAGATAGGCGTTCAAACGATCTCGCCCGGCATCGGCTTCCCACAAATGACCAAAGCCAAGCCATTTCATCCGCCAGATGCTGACCGTCCACATAATGTCCGCCATAGTATAGCTTGGCCCGCAAACCCAACCGTCTGAATGCGATCGCAATTGCTGGTCCAGAGCATCGACATGTTTGGACATTTGCTGATGGGTCTCCCGCATTGTCTGCGCGTCGGCGACGAAGGCGCCAGCGGCAGATTCTTTGGCGATTTTAGCGCGATAGGCTGCGAGGACTTCTGGGTCCCCGTCGTCACCGACAAGATCGATCATCGCGTTCAGAGCTCTGATCTTTTTGGCATGCACCCCAGCAATATTCTTCTTTAAGCCCATCGGACGGGTATCTTTGTCTGGATGCGCCCCATAGAGCGCCGCCACGTGCGGGGCTTGATCGACGAGTTTATCTTGAGCTTTGATATCGTCTGCCAGATCCGTCGGAATGAGGTCAGTTCCGGTCTCGATTTGCGCGTTGATATATTCGCAGATGACGTTCGAGTCGACCACGACGCGCGCCGCTTGATGATCCACCAGCGTCGGCACAACACAGGGATCAAACCCTTGGTTGGTGACGGAGGACTCGCCGGTATAGCCGCTCACCAGCCGCGCATCCGGAGCGCCTTGCAGCCGCAGTTTCACATATTCCGGACGATAATTATGGGGCACAAACTTTCCCGCTGGCATGACATTCAGATCATGCGATGTATAGGCGAGTTGCTTCTCCGCGAGGACTGTTCGGACCTTGTGCGAGCACAATGAGGGCGAGGCGTGATAGAGTTCAAATCGCGGCGCGGTTCGGCGCGCCTCGCCAATGACTTTATTTTGATACGTGTTCCCGAGATTCGCGTTGACGGCATCGACGAGCCCGCTCAGGTCTTGCTGGTCTAAGGTTGATCGATTTCCCATCTTTTCCTCCCAAGTTTCAACTCATCGCGCGCGATTGAAGGTCATTTTTTCTTTGTGTTTTCAGCGCTTCGCTGTTTGGCGTATCCAATCAGGAAATCGGCTGTGATCTTGGCATGTCCGGTGATGACAGACTCATCATTGACGTCGACGCCGAACAGGCGGGAGGCTTCCGGCGCGACATTGAATGCGAGCGTGCCGGCGCCCAAAAATGCGTAATACCAATGGAAAAAATCGCGATCGCTCAGCGTGTATTCTGCCGCAACCAATTCGCGCAGCTCGCGAACATTGTCCTGAAGAAAATTATCAATCAGATAACCCATCCGCCAGCTGTCTGATTTGCCTTCTTGGAGCATTAATCGGTTGAGCTCGGGCCGTTTGGCGGTGAACCGAACAAAGCTTCGAATGCGAAACGCCAGGCGTTCATCGAGCGGTAAGTCTTGCGCCATTTCTAAGCGTGCAGCGCGATACTCGCTGAGCTCGCTGAAAATCTGAGAAATGGCTTCTTTCCAGAGATTGGCTTTGTCGCCAAAGTGGTATTTCAAAAGGCCGCGCTGGACATTCGCTCTGACCTCAATGTCGCGCGCGGTGACGCCATCAAACCCCTTATCGGAAAACTCTGCGATCGCGGCGTCTTTTAGGCGCCGCTGGGTGATTTCAGTGCGTTCCTGCGTTCTGCGTTTTTGGACGGGTTTGGTCTTCGTTTTTGTCGTCATGTTTTTTTCCGTTTTCTGGAGGAGGGAGGCTGCGGCTTTTCGCCGATTCTTTTTATTTACATACCAACGCCCGAGACCGGTTTGGAGGGGCCCCACTGGACGCCAAGCAATTCATCCAGTGGCTCTAGGGTTGGTGGTTCATTGGCGTCAAACAAATCACCATCGGTGAAATGCTCGAGCACATTATCAAACGGATCTAGCCAATAATCGAAGACTTGGCTGCCCAATTTATGCTTGCCGATACCCCAATGAGGGCGATGCCCGCGGGCGCGCAAATAGTCATGGCCGAGCATGACGGCATCCCAATCACTGACTTCGAAGGCGGCGTGCCCGTGCCCAGCTTTGCCCATACCGACAAGAAAAAAAGTATGATGATCTGTCGGCCGGTCGCCTAAGTCGCAACGGAGAAAGGCGCCGAGCACATTGGTCTCTTCGGTGCGGTAGATTTCGTGCCCCGTCAGGAAACCAAACCGCGCTTTGTACCAAGCTTCTGACTCGCGAAAGTCGATCACATTCGCGACCAGGTGACCGAACCGGAACACTCTGGCTGGCCCCCCCTTTAGTTTGACTGCCTCGCCGATGCGTTGTCTCTCAGCCATATTATTGTAGGATCGTCCGAGGGGTTCGCGATCATCGCGCGGTGCGGCAAATCCATAAAGCCCATCGACCTCAAAACCATTCGGATCGGTGAAGCGGACGCGCTTGGCGCCGTCGGCATTCGGTACATCGCTGATCGGCGAAGCACCGTCTAACTTTGCCAGGGCCTCTAAGTCTTCGAGACTCTGCATGTGGAACCCCATGCCGAGAAACTTTTTGTTTCCAAGCTCGCTGACATGCAAGTAGGGGCTGGAATCGCGGCCACGGCTAAACAGCGCACGCTCGCCTGTCTCGCTCACACCCTCGCTGACGTCGAAACCGAAATCAATCAAGAATTCCCGCATGGCTTTCAAATCGGGCACTTGATACCGGACATAGGCGATGTCTTCAGCCTTGGGAGATTGCGTCTGGGTTTGGGTCATTTTCAGTGGCTTCCCTTTTCATCAAGCCGCGTGCGCCGCAGCAGACGACCCTCGAAGACTGAACGTCTATGGCACGCTCCATCATTCCATCGGACGGGATGGATTGCAAGAAAAATTTGCAAAGAAATAAAAAAATAACAAAAAAATTTGCACAAAAACAAATTTAAGGATATTCGTGGTCTTGGTCGCTTTCGCGCGCATCGTTGCGCTTCAGTTAGACGTTTTGAAACGGTGCTGGCGCGAACAAGACCAAAGAGAACTTAAATTTTGCTTAGCAACAAAAATATTGCAAGTAAGTTTGCAAAAGGTTGTAAAAGCATTGGTGAGGAATCGGAGGATGCCCATGCGAGTCTTAGCGACGATCATTGCTGCAACCAGTGTCATGGCAGTTGCGCCCGCCATCGCGCAGCCCAGTCCGGAGGAGGCCATGGCGCAGTGCGTTGCGGATGTCACTGAAAAATCCGAAGCCATGGGGCATGATGCCAGCAAAGCGGGGGAGATCTGTGCGTGTTTGGTGCCGAAGATTGGAGAGAATGTGGAGCTCATTTCAGAGATTGAGTCCCATGGTGGATTACCAGGGCCCGACGAGGCCAGCGAGACCCTCAACAGCGTCATCGAAAGTTGTCTCCCGACAGACGCATGACCTACTGTCTCGCGGACATCGTGCCTCGTACACATGGGACCGGCGAGGGGCGCAAGATAGGGTTGGATGGGGCTGAAACACCGTAAGGCTGAACAAACGGAAAGACACAATGCTGAAGAATGCAATGTTCTATGCGACGCTCAAAGCGTTGCCTGTGATGATTGGGCGCGCGGCGAGCAATAGCGCCGAATTCAAAGAAGAGTTGGCACGCAACGATTGCGTGTATCAAATCAAGCTCAAGGATAATTCAGCAGGGCGCTACTATCTGTTTCAAAATGGGACCGTCAAATCGAAGCGTGGAATTCATCCTAATCCCGATGCAGCGATGGTTTTCAAGAATCTCGACATTGCGGGCAAGATGCTCAGTCCATCGCCTGACATGCTCTACCGTATTCATGCTGCGAAGAACTTTCTCGTCGAACTTCAGGGCTCCGACAAAATTGGCAATTGGGTCGCGAAACTGGTCCAGCGGGCTCAGTACGAAGCCACAGGATTTCGCTACGGTGAAGAGATGCCTGATGGCTGCAAACGCACCACAATGATCACCAATGGCGGGCCGGTCCATGTTTATGTCCGCGACGAAAAAATCGTCCGTGTGGTGCCGATCAAGTACGCGCCTGACGACGCCCCTGGCTGGACGATCAAGGCGCGCGGCAAAACCTTCGAGCCAACCCGACGGGTTATGGCGGCGCCGCATACGCTGTCTGTGAAAAGCGCCATTTATTCAGAGAACCGGCTCCTCCATCCGATGAAGCGGGTCGACTATGATCCCGAGGGCGAACGCAATCCCCAAAATCGCGGCATCTCTGGGTATGAACGGATCAGCTGGGATGAGGCCTTTGATCTGATTGGGAAGGAAATCCTGCGTCAGCGGCGAGAGCATGGTCCGGGGTCGATTTTTGTCCCGCATAGCTCCCACCACCTATGGGGAAATGTCGGCTACTATTTGAGCGCGCTGCAGCGCTTTATCAATTTGGTTGGCGCCACACGCATGGCGATGAACCCCGACAGTTGGGAAGGATGGTATTGGGGCGCTCAACACCATTTCGGCAATTCTATGAAAGTCGGAATGCCATCCAGCTATGGCACTCTGGAAGACTGTCTGAAAGAGGCCGAGCAAGTCGTGTTTTGGTCGTCGGATCCGGAAAGCACCAACGGTGCCTATGCCGGGCTGGAGTCAACCGAACGGCGTCAATGGGCGAAGGATCTCGGGATTAAATTCGTTCATATTGATCCCCACTATAACCCAACAGCGCAATTGTTTGGTGGCAAATGGCTGCCAATAAAGCCGACCACTGATGCCGCCCTGGCGATCGCAATTATGAATGTGTGGATTGCGGAAGATCTGTATGACAAAGAATATGTCGCCACGCTGACCACCGGGTTCGATGAATGGCGCGCTTACGTCATGGGTGAAGAGGATGGCGTTCCCAAAACTCCGGAATGGCAAGAAGCGGAAACCGGGATCCCTGCGCGCGATGTACGTGCGCTGGCCCGCGCTTGGGGCAAGAAAAAGACCTATCTCGCTTGTGGCGCGGGCGGCGTTGGTTTTGGCGGCGCCAATCGCGGCTCTAATGGTCAGCAATTCGCGCGTTGCATGGTTATGCTTATGGCAATGCAGGGCTGGGGCAAACCTGGGATAAACTTCGGCAACTTAACCGGCGGCGTTCCACTGGACTTTCAATTCTACTTCCCAGGTTATGCTGAAGGCGGCATCTCTGGCGATCTGGTCAATACGGGCAATGCGGCACACAATTACCAAAAGATGCCGCACGTCATCAGTATGGGCGTTGTCAAACAAGTCATCCCGAAACAGTTTATTCCGGAAGCGATACTTGAGGGCAAAGCGGAGTCATACCTGTGGGAGAGCACCTCCCAAGAAGCGCAATTCGTACCGGTTCAATATCCGATGCCCGGCTATTCCCCCATCCGCATGATCTATCGCTATGGTGGCTCGACCTTCAGCACGACCTCGAAATCGGGACGTTGGGTCGATGCCTATCGCCATGAAAGCATTGAGTGCATCGTCAACCAATCCATCTACATGGAAGGTGATGCGAAATTCGCCGATATCATCTTACCTGCTTGCACCAATTTCGAACGCTGGGATATTGGCGAATGGTCAAATGCGGGCGGTTACGGTCTGCATGCGCAAGAGATGCTGAACCATCGCGTTTTCGCCCTTCAACACAAATGCATTGAACCCCTTGGTGAGTCCAAATCAGACTATCAGATATTCGAAGGCGTGCTCGAACGGCTCGGTTTGTCGCAAGTCTTTACCGAAGGGTGTAGTGAGCTTGATTGGTGCAAACGCGTTTTCGATAGCTCTGACTTGCCGTCCAAAATCTCATGGAACCAATTCTTGAAAAAAGGCTATTACGTGCTCGCGCCTGAGAAAGAGGAATTGCGCACACCAGTTGCTATGCGCTGGTATGCAGAAGGTCGCCGGAAAGACCTGCCGGAGCCCTTCCCGCTGCCATCTCAGTTCGCGGACCAATATGGCTATGGCTTGCAAACCCCGAGCGGGAAGTTTGAGTTCATTCCGACAACCCTGCGCCGCAATGAACATGCACATCCCGATCGGCCGGCCGTTAATCGCTATACGCCGTCCTGGGAAGGGCCACGAACGACGACGCTTTACGATAAGTATCCGCTGCAAATGATCTGCACCCATAGCCGCTACAGTTTCCACACACATGTCGACAACACTGCGGCAACCGACCAAATCTCAGATCATCGCGCGTTCATAAACGGCCACTATTACTGGCTCATGCGGATCAGCGAGGAGGATGCGCGCGCGCGTGACATTACCGATCGGGATTTGATCAAAGTCTACAATGATCGCGGCTCAGTGATTTGTGCTGCTGACGTGTCCTCAATGCTCTCGCCCGGATCGGTGAAAGGATATCAATCCAGTGCCAAGTTCCAATTGGTGACGATTGGAAATGAGCAAGTCGAAATTGGCGGATGCCTCAACATATTGACGCCTGATCAGACCCAAACCGTCGGGACGCATTCCATGGCGCCGAACTCAACCCTCGTTCAAATCGAGAAATACGCACACGCTGAGGAGTTGTCTAATGTCACAGCCGCCTAGCTCTGATGCGCGCCGCAAATGGAATTTGATCATCGATGTGGCTAAGAGCACGCACGCCACGAATGCCGTCCTTGTGGCGAAAGATGAATATGTCGGCAATGAGCACAAAGGCTATAGCGCTCCGGTGTCCGAAGACAGCGCAGAGCTTTTTAAAGTCGAGCGAAAAGTCCGCGGCGCCTCGCCGGTGGTCGATACCGCCTATTTGCTCAAGACCTGCAATCATTGCGACAATGCGCCATGCAAAAAGGTCGGCGGCGACGCCGTTACAAAGCGGGATGATGGGATCATGATGATCGATCCGGTCAAATCTAAAGGGCGCAAAGACATCGCCAAAGCGTGCCCGTTTGGCGCAATCGTGTGGAATGAGGAGCTTCAAATCCCGCAGAATTGGACATTTGATGCCCACTTGCTCGATGCCGGTTGGCCGGTGCCTCGCTGCGTCGAGGTGACCCCGTTGAACGCCATTGAAGCAGTCAAGATCACTGACGCCGAGATGCAAAAGAGAGTCGAAAGCGAGGGCCTAGAAGTCTTGCGTCCGGAGCTGCGCACCAAACCGCGTGTCTACTACAAAAACCTGTATCGTTTTCGGCAATGCTTTATCGGCGCAACGCTGATCGGCATGGATGGAGACGTCGAAAACTGCGTCGAAGGGGCCTCTATCGACCTGATGAAAGAGGGCGTTCTTTTACAGTCCGTGACGAGCGATGCTTATGGCGAGCTTAAATTCGATCGGCTTGAGCCGAGCAGCGGGACATATGAGCTCATCGCGCGACACGAAGACTATGGTGAAGCGCGCGCCGATTGTGAGCTCGGTGCGGAAAGTCTTTATCTCGGCGCACTTCTGCTGACCTGACGTTTCTGTCGTTTGGCTGGCAACGCAGCGCCGTCAGGAGGCGCCTTTCCGTTTTTCGGCTGTCGCAAAGTCGGGCCGGCGTTTCTCTAAGAATGCATTAATCCCCTCCAATGCTGAGGGGCTCTCCAGAACATCGACGAGCGTTTCGCGTTCGAGGTCCAACTGATCGGCGAGTTGATTATACTTGGCGCTCACCAAAAGCTGCTTTATTTTTGTATGCGTTGGCACCGGTCCTCTCACCAGGCGTGCGACCATCTCGGAGGCTTCACGTTCTGCTTCGCCGGCGTCGACCAATCGATTGACCAAGCCATGCTGATGCAGTGTCTGGGCTGAGACGGGCGCACCAAACAGACAGATTTCGCAGGCCAATTGATGCGGCAAACTCTGCCCCAGCGCGAATGATAATCCACCATCCGGCACGACGCCGATTTTCGCATATGCCGGAATGAATTTCGCAGCGCTATCAGCAACAACGAGATCGCATGCCATCACAATGGAGAAGCCGCCACCGGCTGCACCGCCTTCGACCGCTGCGATAACGGGCTTTGGGCAGTTTCGAATGGCCGAGACGCAGTCTTGCAACTCTTTTATGATCTGCTCTCGTTTGCCGCGGCCCTCTGGATCCAGCGTTGTCGCCAGGAGGCCGAGATCTCCGCCCGCGCTGAAATAGCCGCTCCGCCCGACAAGGATGACCGCAGCGATACGGTCTTCTTGGCCCGCCATGTCCATCGCTTCGAGCAATAGGGCATGGTATTCTAGGGTTAGCGCGTTTTTTAGAGACGGATTGTCGCTCACCACAATGATATGGTCGCCTTTGTCTTCTAAGCGCAATGTTTGCGTTGATGCCATAAAGTTTCTCTCCTCTTTGAGCGTCGCGTGACGTCTGAATCTCTCTTGCCGGATAATTTTATTTTTGCATACTAGCAAAAATAGTGGAATAAAACTAATTTATGTGCAAAATTAGTGTCAATCCGATGAGATGTCGCCGTGTCCTTGATCGGAAATGCGCGGGCGTCTCAAACGATGACCGACGAAAGTAAATTTGACGGAGAGGCGCATGTCAAATCAATTGGGAACTCTGGAAGACTTGCCAGCTGACTATCGCGCTGAACTGGCCGAAGCAGGGGTGACGCCGCTATGGCCATCGATGCGCAAAGCGCTCCCGCACGGGCAACCAGAGCCTGTTAGCAAGCCAGCGATTTGGACCTATGACAGTCTCAGGCCGCTTTTGATCCGCGCGGGTGAATTGACTCCCGTTGAAAAAGCCGAGCGCCGGGTTTTGGTGATGTCCGACCCCGGGCGCGGGCCAGGCGCCATGCAAGCCACGGCGTCGATTTATTTGGGATTGCAATTGTTGCTCCCTGGCGAGACCGCGCCCAATCACGTGCACACGCCGTCGGCTGCCCGGATTGTCGTTGAGGGCGAAGGTGGGTTCACCGTCGTTGATGGCGAAAAGCTGCCAATGGAGGAGGGCGATATTGTGCTCACACCGGCAGGGGAGTGGCACGAACATGGTCATGAAGGGACCGGCCCCGTCGTCTGGCTCGATGCCCTCGATTTGCCCCTCATCTATTATCTGGAGGGCTCTTATGCGTTGGAGGGTCAAGGTCAATCAACGCGCAATCGTCCCGATGCCAGCCAGGTAGAGTATCTCTCAGCAGGCTTGATCCCAGTGCGAGACTATACAAACGCAAATCGCGATTACCCAATGGTGCGTTACCCGTGGTCGAAGACCCTTCCGGCACTTCTGGAGCTAGCAAAATATAGCCCGGACGGCACCGCGGAACTTGAATATATCAATCCCGAAACCGGCCAGTCGCCCCTACCGACGATCGGCTTCACCGCCACCTACTTGCCAGCCGGAAAGTGCCATGCCCCGCCGCTCAGGTCCTGCTCTTCAGCCATCCATATTATCAGCGGGCACGGCGAAACACGGATCAATGGCGAAACCTTCGCATGGGGACCGAAAGATACATTTTCCATTCCGGTTTTCGCGGAGCTTGAGCATCAGGCGAGCGCAGATGCCTGTTTTATTCGCGTCCATGACCGGCCGCTCCAAGAAACGCTTAAATACTATGAGGAACGCCATCGATGAGCACGCTTCTGTTCGATGCCCCAGACGTCAAAACAATTCCGGTACAAGGCAGTGATGCCACTTATCCGGTTCATCGCATATTTTGCGTTGGGCGGAACTATGCTGCGCATGCCGCTGAAATGGGATTTGAAGTCGACCGAGAGGCGCCGTTTTACTTTTGCAAGACACCGTCTGCTGCGATTCAATCGGGCGCGAGCATAGACTACCCGCCCGGCACCGATAATTATCATTTCGAGATGGAGCTGGTGATCGCAATCGGGCAACCGGTTTTTCGCGCCGATCTCGAGACCGCGAAGGCAGCGATATTTGGCTATGCCTGCGGTCTGGACATGACGCGCCGGGATTTGCAGCTTACCGCCAGAGGCAAGGGGCGCCCTTGGGATTTGGGCAAAGATTTCGAGCAGTCGGCTGTCTTCTCGGCAATTGTCAAAGCGCACAGCGTTTCGGAGATCGGACCACAGCGCATTCATCTCTCCGTGAACGGAGAGACCAAACAAGACGCTCATTTGCGGGATTTAATTTGGAAGGTGGATGAGATCGTCAGTGACTTGAGCAAATTCTACCACCTAGCGCCCGGCGACCTTATCATGACGGGCACGCCGGCTGGGGTGGGCGCGGTAGCAAGCGGCGATCACATCACCGGCGAGATTGAAGACGTGGGGCAGATTGAGCTGAAGATTGGATCTGCTGCATGATCGAGTTTTTCGGATATTTTCGAAGCTCAGCGGCGTATCGGTGCCGCATTGCCTTCAACTTGAAGGGAATAGACTATGATTTTAAGTCTATTCATCTGCGCCGGGGGGGTGGTGAACAAAAGAGCGCATCCTACCGCGCGCTAAATCCGCAAGCGCTCGTGCCCACACTCAAAGTCGGCGATCTCAAACTTGGACAGTCATTGGCGATCATCGAATGGCTGGATGAGACGTATCCTGAACCGTACTTGTTGCCGCGTGATATCGATCTACGGGCGCGCGTTCGAGCGTTTTCCCAGATCATTGCATGTGACATTCATCCCCTCCAAAATTTAAGAGTTCTGCAGCACATTGAGGCCGAATATGGGGTCGACCAATCCGGCAAAAACGAGTGGTGCGCGCGATGGATCGGTGACGGGCTTACCGCCTGTGAAGCGCTGATCGCAGAGCAACCGACGAACGCCAAATTCTGTTTTGGGGACGAACCCGGATTGGCGGATATTTGTTTGGTTCCACAAGTGTTTTCCGCGCACAGGTTTCAAGTCGATGTTTCGAAGATGCCGAACCTGATCCGCATTTATGAGGCCTGCCAAAGTCTGCCAGCGTTTCTCGATGCGGCTCCCAACCAACAACCGGATGCTGAGCCATGATAGAGACGTCCATTTATAGCGCCGACTATGAGGTCAGCTTCGGGGACTGTGACCCGGCGGGTATTGTGTTTTATCCAAACATTTTCGCTTGGTTGGATCGGACATTTCATCGGTTTTTGCGGACCTATGCGGATGGGCATGCAGCGCTTTGCAAAGCGCTTGACTTGAAAGGGATTGGCGTCACCTCAGCGCATTGCGGTTTCCGGGCGCCGGTGAAAGAAGCAGATCAGCTCATCGTCTCGATCGACGCTATTCAATGGAACGAGCGCGGGTTCGAAATCTTGTATCGCGGGCGCGTTGACGGCCATGTCGTGTTCGAAGGAACGGAGAGCCGGGCGCTTTTTAAGCTGGTCGACAAACGAATGCGCAGCGGGGATCCAGCCACCCTGCGGGCGCGCTTGAACATTGACGCACAGCAAAGCCGTCAAAGCCATATTTCAAAAGATAAGAACGCGGCGATCTAGGAGGTGAGCCATGTCTGACAACAAAGTCATAATAACGATCGCACCGACAGGGGGCATGGGGACAAAGCAAATGAACCCGGATCTGCCGACGCAGCCCCAAGAAATTGCGGATGATGTCGCCAGGTGTTGCGACGCTGGCGCATCGGTCGTTGCGGTTCACGCCCGTCGAGAAGACGATACCGCGACCTGCGACGCAGCGATTTATCGGGACATCAATGATCGCATTCGCGCAAAATGCGATATCATTATCAATAACTCCACTGGCGGCGGTGTCACTGGAGAAATGGTCGCCGAGGATGAGAATGGGGATCTCGAGATCTTATGGGAGCAGCGCATTCGAGGCGTCGATGGCGGCGCCGAGATTTGCACGCATGATGCTCACTCGATTGTCGCGAGCTTCAACCAAAAATCGGTCCTCGTGAAAACCACGCTTCAGCAGAGCCGCGTGCTTGCAACAATGATGAAGGAACGCGGGATCAAACCCGAATGGGAGTGTTTCAATCTCGCTCATATGTTGGATCCGATAACCCTAATCAAAGAGGGGCTCGATGAACCGCCCTACATTTTTAACTTCGTCTTGGGCGCCGATAAGGGGTTTCAGGGGGCTATGCCATTTTCGGCAAAGATCTTGACCGCAATGGTTGATCAGCTGCCCGATGGATCGGTGTTTACAGTCTCGGGGATCGGGCCTGCGCAAGTCCCGGCGGCGATGGGCGCGCTATTGTGCGGCGGCCATGTCCGCGTCGGTTTAGAAGACAATCTATATTATTCGCGCGGGCAGCTCGCCACCAATCTGCAACTCGTAGAACGATTGGTGCGCCAAGTGCGGGATATGGGGATGGAACCTGCAACCCCTTCGGAAGCGCGAGACATACTCGGTCTTCCGCGCGCGGCAGCGAATTAGAGGAGGAACACGAATGTCTCGTCGAAAAGTCATAATCACGAT
>JBCCXW010000073.1:0-16948 GCA_039191105.1 Pseudomonadota bacterium | reverse complement strand
CATTAAGTCGTTCCGATTGCTTCCAGACTCTAAGGTTGCCTCGAACCTTCGCTCCGCTAAGGCGGACATCGGTCCGCGTAGATAAGAGATAAGGTTGAACGCCACCTCTGCGACTCCTTCTATGCCGATCTATTTCGTCTTGTTCTTGCGGTGTACGGTAGACCAAACTCTCCGTAAAACTCGTGGTGACGAGCCCGAGCAGGTTCAATGAGCCTTCAGATCGTAGATTATCAGCGCGCAGCTCCCCCACCACAAGTGTCGGCGTGAACGGATCATCTTTGCCAAACGACGCGTCGCGTCTGATTTCTCCGAATTGGCCAATGTCGAGGCTCCCGCCAAAATAACAATCTTTGAGTTCGAGGCCGCCGGTTTTGAATTTCTTTTCGCCTCGAAAGAGCGCAACCCGGATTCGCTCTACTTTCTTTGCGTCTTGGGACGGGTCTGCCTCGGATCCCTCAGCTTGTGCGTCTGGCAGGGATTTGCCCTTTGCCTCTTCATCGTCCACCGTGACCTTCACATAGGGCGGCGAAATAATGCTGCTCAAGATACGACCCCGACCTTCGATCCGAGCGCCTCTAAGGGTCAACATGCCCTGTATCGTGGATCTCACGATGGAAATGTTCTTTGCAATAACAGCGTCTTCCAAATCTAGCGCAAACTCTGCTCTGGACGTAAAATCGTCGTGCACATCGCTTAAGGCCCGAAGACGACAGTCTTTAAATGAGAGAGACCCTTTGATCTGTACGTTGCGGGCCAAGAAACGACCGAAAAATGTACAGTTTTCAAAAGTGACCGATTTTTCAAACAACGCTTCAGAAATGATAAAATCGTTGAGAAAAACGATGTTGCGGAAGATGATCGGGCGGTAGAACGTTTCCCCCGAATAGTTGCTGACTTTGGGTTTGGCTTTCGACTTTGGTTTCGCGTCCTCAGCTGGTGCTGTGCCAAGTTCCATTCGGACCCCAGAGCTTGGAACCCCATCCTGGTCAGTGTCCGATCCACAACGCGCGTCAGCAATAATCACCGCGCCAGGCTCGTATACGTCGTCTTGGTCGGAGCGGTGAGACGTTTCGTTTAGCGTTTGAAATTCGAGGTTTCTCTGGTTTTGCTCCCAGGAAATTTGGGCCGCGCGAAGCTGCGCGTATCCCCGCTCGTCCCAGGAGCGCACGGGATCAGGCGGCGGGGCGAGGTGTAAGAAAATCGGCTGCTGCAGGGACCCTTTTTCAAAGTTCGAACGAAATTGAGACGCGGCAATCGGTAGATTTGAAGCGCCCTTGATCAAACTGTCGTCAAGCATCTCGATCGTGCCATCTTGCTTGATCTCGAACGCGGCCCGAAACAGCGCGTTTCCATACGAAATCAAGGTCGTAAGATAACTACTCTGAGTTTGTCCGGTGGTCGCCGGGGCCGATGCTTGTTCTTTTAAGATCTCAATGGTCTGGTCGCGGAGCGAAAAGTTCTTGGAATCGTCTTCGATTAAGGGACGCGTTCCGGTCAGGCCATCGATCCGAGACTCAATCAGGTTTTTTAAATCGTCTACGGACTCAACCGCGACATCATATCCAACGGATAAGGCGTCTTGGATTTCCGAAAAGGCGGCGATTTCCTTCTTCTTCGCGAGCAAAGGTTCAGGCAGAACATTCTCTGACCAGTCTTCAGGCCAGATCACATCGTCAATCGCGTGCAAATTTTGGAACGGGCCAGCTTCACCGTTCACGAATGTGCAGAAGAAGTCGAGATACTCGGACGCATGGTCGAGGTTCACCCCGCCGCATTCATTGTTGAAACTGTGGATCGGAGGCGAGGTCCCATTCATTAAGTGATTATCGTAACGCGGGACGGCAGTCTTAGCGTCTTCTTTGGTGGATGCATGCCCGTTACTGACCGGCGCTCCGGCGGGGTCCGGTCGAGTTTCGGTTTCCGGCGCAGGCCCACGTTCTCCAATGACATACCAAATTTCAGACGAAAGCAGTCGCAGGTCTTCGTCGAGGGCCTTTAGCGTGTCTGTATCAAGATCAAAGCCGACTAAGTAAGCGCCGCTGTATTTTGCGCCCTTCGCTGAAATACCGCTATAGAAGGGTAATGCACGTGCGCGCACGGTTGGGCCGCCGTCTGGCGTGCGCTTAACAAAGCGTTGCGTACTCGATTCTAGGCTTGCAAGAAGCTTTTGCAAATGTTCGGCAAAAGCGGTGCCGAAAGCGTCAGGCGCCGACCAGGCATGTTCATCGCGTCTAATATACATGTCGTCCCTACATGTTTCGTCCCCCCTGCATTCCCAACATTAAACTTCTGGTAATTCAAGGGTGGATGGTGGGCTTATATGCTTTTGAGGTCGAAGCGGCGCGAGTGCCGCGAACTTGGCCGCGCGGCCAGGCCCATTGACGCGTTATCGGGCGGTGCTCAAACGTTTTTTCTTCCGCAAAGGCTCAGAAAAACCGATTCTCCGGTACCGACGTATAGGGCCACATGAAACAGATTGTAATTGCCCTGACCGCTGGCCTGTTGGGCGCGTGCGGTGCGCCAAGCGAGCAGCAAGTGTCGGACCGCCCTGCAGCGACGCTGCAGCCTGCTGCCAACCCTATCAGCAATGAAAGTGAGCCGTCCATGACCGAAGCTTTAGGCGAAGCGCACCAGGCATCTTTTACGACGATCGATGGTAAGCCCTTGCCCTTCTCGTCTTTTGCGGGGCAGGTTGTTTTGGTCGTGAACACTGCCTCCCAGTGCGGATACACTGGCCAATATGCGGGCCTGCAAGAGCTGTATGACACGTTCAAAGCCGATGGGTTCGCCGTACTCGGCGTGCCATCCAATGATTTCGGGGCCCAAGAGCCCGGCACCGAAGCCCAGATCGCAACATTTTGCGAGCTCAATTACGGTGTTGAGTTTCCGTTGACGCGCAAGACCACAGTGGTTGGCGCTGACCAGCATGAACTTTGGGGCATGGCAAAAGACGCGCTCGGCGACAAGGCCGAACCAAAATGGAATTTCCACAAAGTCTTGGTCAGTCGCGATGGGAAGTTTTTGCAAGCCTATCCGTCCGCGGTGCGGCCGTCTGATGCAGAGCTTGTGGCCGATATTGAGCGCGCGCTCGGGGCTGAGTCTTAACCCTTAGAGGGTGTCGGCTCCGGGCATTGTTCGGCCCGTGCGAGTTCCGCCTTTGTCATCACCGCACGGAGCTTCTCAAGTTCCGGCGCGGCAGCCGTGTTTCCGAGTTTTAAAGCGTGCGAAAACCATGCGAAGGCGGCAACAAAATCCGGCGGCGCGCCATGTCCGCCTGCGTGTGCAATGCCAAGATTGAAAGCGCAGCGGCCATCGCCAAGCGCGCTGCCCTTGGCCCAATAAGATCGCGCCGCCCGAAAATCTTGCGCGCCGCCTTCGCCGAGCATCGCCATGCGTCCGAGATGCGTCAAAGCATCTGTGTCTGCGCCATCCGCCGCCTGCTCAAATAGCGCCCGCGCCGAAACGGCGTCTGGCTTACCGCCGAGCCCATGCAAATGCATAAAGCCGAGATTGAAAAGCCCGGCTGGAAGTCCCGCTTCGGCGGCTTGGGCGTAATAGGTCCGGGCCAAAAAAAGATCGAGCGGTACGCCCCGGCCATATTGCAGCATTGCCGCGAAATTATTCGCCGCGCCCGCATGACCTTGGTCCGCGGCGCGTTTCATCAACTCGGCCGCGCGCGTCAGCGTTTCGCCGCCATCACTCACCCCTAACAGTTGGTGAGCCTTTTCAAAGAGGACCTGCGCGTCAGTCATTAGGATGGCGCAGGTCGAGGTCTGTTAGGATTTGCGTGATCTTCTTTTTCAATCCGAAAAAGCCGCGTTTGGTGTGCGGCCAGGTTAGCTGGTCATAGCGGCGAGGGACTTCAACCAGCTCGATATCGGCTTTACGGCAGGCTTGACGCAGGCGTTTGGCCACCGGACCGAGCGTCAGGCGGGGGGTCGCGCAAACCTCTAATTCATGGATTTTCATCCAAGTTGTGAGGATGGCTGCCCAATCTGCTTCTACTGAAATCTCGCACGGCGCATCTGTGTGTTTGGACAAATATTGATAAGCATCCTGTAAGGCGGCGGGCGCGAACGCTATGGCGTGTTTGCCGAGCGGTAAGACAGATCGCTGCGTCGGCGACGCGAGCACAAGACGCGCGGCTGGAGGTTGGGGGGTGAGATCGCTGATATGACAGTCTTCCTCCGTCATAAGCCAGCCAACGCGGCGCCCCTCCAGGTTGGTCTGTCGCCAGTTCAGAGCCATGATTGCGACCGGTCGCTCGTCACGCAAGGCCGGTGCTTCCTGTGCCAATTGACCATTGGGACAAAATCGACCGGCGGTAAATTTTTCGATGTTGGCAGCCCGCGCCAAATAAGTCTTCCCAACGGTATGTAAGCCGCCAACCCAACGCCAAGAGCAGGTGTTTGAAGCTGGGTCGCCATCGATCAGATGCCGATAAAAGAAATCTGCGCCAAGCGGCCAGGGGAGCTTCAGAGTGAAGATCCAAATGCTCGCAAACCACATCCGGGCATGATTGTGCAGGTATCCGGTCTCAACCAATTCCATAGCCCAGGCATCGAAGCACGCGATCCCAGTCTGGCCAGAGACCGCTTGGTCATAGCGCCGCGCGAGTGCGGCATCTCGTTCCAGGCGGTCAACCAATGCCACAAGGTCGGACTTGTAAGTCCGCCAAACATCGGGTCGGTGCTCTAACCAGCCTTTGAAATAGCCGCGCCAGAAGACTTCTTGAACAAATTTCTCGGCGGCGTTTGGCGTGTGCTGCGCCAAAGTCGATGCCAGCACTTCGGTTTCGAGTAGAGCCCGGTGGCGCAACCATGGCGACAGCCTCGAGACTTTCCCATGCCCTCCGGGACCAAAATCAAAATTGCGTTGCTTCGCATAGGCGGTTCCGGCGTGGGGAACAAAGGCCTGCAAACGCTCAAGCGCCGCCGCGCGTTTCGGGGCCCAATCAGGCGCTAAGTCAGCAGTGTCTTGCCACAGATCCATATAGGGCAGCTTACGCGCTACTGGCTGAAGTGGATCTTGAGAGGGGCGGCTCTGTCGCGAACGGCTGCGACCTCTGCTAAGACTTATTTAGCGCATCATGCGCTAGAAAAGCGTTTGAATCCTGGCTTCTGAGTGGCGTTGGACAATAGGGACACACCGCGTGATTATGCACACCCAATCTATTCTTCGAACACGGCGCGTCGGGGCGGCGGCGGTCATGCTTCTCGCGAGTTGTTCAAGCGGCTCGGATGAAACTGGACCAGACCTGTCGGCCTTGCAGGTCAACCGGGCCCCAAATATCACGTCGCCAGCATCTGTGACGGTCAACGAAAACCTATCCGGGCCAGCCTATACGATCCTTGCCAGCGATCCTGAAGGCGAGCCGATAAGCTATGCGATCAGCGGGCCGGACGCAGCACGCTTCACGCTAGACACCGAGGCGGGCACGCTGACATTCATAATGCCGCCCGATTTCGAAGCGCCGGCAGATACCGATTCCTCAAACGATTATCTCATCGATGTTTCGGTCACCGATGCTGCGGGCAATACTGCGGCGCGGTCGGTGACCATTACCGTCGCTGATATCAACGAGTCGCTGCAGCGTTATATTGACCCAATCTTCTCTGCCATAAACGTGCAAACCGGGATCGAGTTTGCGCCCGGCCTCTTCCTCGACATCTATATGCCTGCCGGCGATACGGCGACGGATCGACCGGTCATGATCGCTGCATCCGGTGGCGGGTTCGTGGTGCAAGACCGGACCAATGTGGAGCCGATTGCTCGAGCGTTCGCGCAGCGTGGTTATGTAGCAGCGACGATGGATTACCGCGTGCTCGCGGCACAACCTATGACAGCGGATGAACTCGCCATTGCGGGTGTACGCGCGACGCATGATATGTTTGCAGCGGTGCGCTTCTTCCGCGCAGATGCGCTGTCGGGAAATCTCTATGGCACTCGATCTGATGCGATCTTTGTGAGCGGGGAGTCTGCGGGCGGCGTGATGGCTGCGATTGCCGCGACGATTGACCCCAGCGATACTATTCTCTCTCAAGCGGTGCGCGACGATCTTGCAGCGAATGGTGGGGTCTATGGCATGATTGGATCGAACGGTTCCGTGTCATCCGTTGTTGAAGGCGCAATGCCGCTTTCGGGTGCAGTACTGGAATTACAGACCGTCGATGCACAATCGAGCCCCTTGTATGCTGCGCATGAAGAGTTTGATCCGATTGTGCCATGTGACACCGCACCCGAATCCTCCAGCTTTACTGGGCTCGTGGTCTCTGGCGCCTGTGATCTCGTGCCGACTTATCAAGCAGCCAGCGCGACAGCGGTGCTTTACTTGGTGGGCGGCGCGGTCGGTCATGTCGACTTCAGCAATGCTCAGAGAGAAGAGATTTATGCTGGTGCAGCGAACCTGTTCTTCGAGACAGTGATTTCGCCGTAGGGTCGGGTCCCCCAAAGCGCGCGCTTATGGTGTGCCGTCGCCGAAGACGTTGATTGCCGGGCCATAGGGCAAATGGCGATCAACATTGAAGTGCGAGATGGCAGTAATACCCGTGTCCCACAATACGCGCGCACCATCATAGGGTAGAAGCTGTTTGACACGCGTCTGGTGTGCATCGCTCAAATCACTGAACCCATTTCGCAGCTCTTCTAAGCAATAGACGCGATAGCGCGAGACCGGCATGTTGTCATAGCGACAGCCTTGCGCGGTCATTTCGAACGCTGTCCGATTGCTGGCATAGGCGGCCGCGTTCGCTGCCAATTGGATTAAATGAGTTTCGCAGACTTCGCGCAGAAGCGGCGCTAAGATCCCGTCAATGGAGGCGATGAAGCAGGCGGCCGAATTGGGTGTGAGGGTCCACATCCGGGCCACCCATTCATAAACCAGCGGGGCCGTGTTGCGCATGATCTCTGCCGGTTCTGGGTCTTGACTGAAATGGCGGAACATCGGCCCCATTAGTCCAAAGTCCGCGAGACTGGGCTGATCGCCAAATAAGAAGGGACGTTGGTCCAGCACTTTGCTCATCGCCTGCAATGCGTTTCGGTACCCAAGCTCAACATGCGCGCGCGTTTGCTGTGTCACGCCATCCCGAGTGGTGAAGAACTTGATTTGCCGCCGCCGGATCAGCCTGCGGACGATGAAACGCGGCAGGGGGACAGGCGTTGAAAGCTCATCAACCAGAATGTTTGAGATCAATTCTCGACCGTAGGGAAAACTCCAGCGATAATGCATCGCCGCGCGCCAAAGCCACTCATCCCCATAGTCTTCAACCAGACGGATGATAAAAGCGACCACTGGGTCATCAGGGAGAATTGGATATTCGGGATGCTCGGTTTCTAAAGCGAGCAGGATCGGCGTGGTATCAGACATCCATCGGCCGTCCTCGCGATCAACGATCGGCATTTGCACAGCGCCGACTTTCTGTTTGAGCTCGCGGGCCTGATCGTAGGGCATACCGTGCAACGCATAAGGAATGCGCTTGTAACGCAGATACGCCTCAAGCTTTCCCGTATAATAGGATACTTTCGAGCCATAGACTCGCATCGACGCCTCCCGCACGCGACCGCTATTGCTGTGTGGAACGCGCTTTTCGCGATCCTGTTGTACGCGAAGTCTAAGCGAATTGTGTCCTCAGACGCAATTCGCGCAGCGGTTCCGTCAACCAAAAATATACAACTTTAAGTGTATAAAATCAGCTGGGTAGAGTGATTGAGGCAGTCGCGTGTCGCAGGCGGTATTTCAGGATCAAGTTCCGCAGCAGCTCAAATTTGCGGAGCAGAGACGCCTGTTGTCGCGGGTGGCGCTGTCGATTTCGCTGATTTTGGCGCTCTATCTTTGCATCATTTCGATCATCATGCCGGTGATGACCATTGGCAAAGCCATCGCGGCGATCGCAGCGCTCTTGATTGGCAGTCTCAGCTGGCTTTGCCACCATGAAAAGCTCTATACCGCGAGTGCAGCGACGATCGTTGCGATCACGATTATCGGAGGGTTTGTCGCCAGCCTGTCAAATGGCGGCGCCGACGGTTTCGTCGCGCCGATTATGATTTCAGCTCCGGTGACGGCGGCGGTCTTCATTGGCGCGCGCGCAACTTTGATATCAGCGATCGCAGTGGTCTTGGCGATCATTTCTTTATTGTACCTTGAACAGATCGGGCTGGTCACCGAAGCGCCTTATTCACAGCAAGCGCTGGATATCGCTGCGATTGTCATGCTGTCCGCATCGACTGCGATTTGCGCCACCGGCGTGGGTTATTTCGCGCATGCTATGCAAACTCAAATCCACTCGATGCGCCAGGCGCAAGAACGGCTCATGCAGGTTTCAGAGCAACTCGACCACTCGGCGCATCATGACTCGCTGACGGGCGTTGCCAATCGCAAAGGGCTGAACCGCCACTTGGACCAACTCTTAGCTGGCGGGAGCAAGTCTGACACCTTGATCTGCCTGGCGCATATTGATCTCGATCGGTTCAAATCAATCAATGACACTTATGGACATCCGGTGGGGGATGAAGTGTTAAAAAACACAGCCGACATCATGCGCGATGCGTTTTATGATGGTGCCTTGGTGGCCCGGGTCGGTGGGGATGAGTTTGTCATCGTCTCGCTATTGCCTGCGAACATGCCGGCAGAGCAGGTTCAAACGCAATGCGACCGGCTGATTGCCCGCCTCAGAGCGCCCATGGTGGCGAATGGCATTGTCTGTGAAATTGGCGCGAGCATCGGCTTCGTTGCCACGGATCGGCGCGCCTGCTCCATCGAGACGCTAATGTCGGATGCGGATTTAGCGCTGTATGAAGCCAAACGCGAAGGGCGCGGACAGGCGAGGGCGTTCAGAGCAGAAATGCGCAGCCAGATCGAACAAGATCGCGTTTTTCGAATGGAAATTGAGCAAGCGCTTGAAGAGGAACGCGTGTCGTGCGTACTGCAGCCGCAGGTCTCACTCCATACGGGCCGCGTGATTGGCGTTGAAGGATTGGGGCGCATTCGCTGTCAATCTGGCGATCTGCTGCCGCCGGCTTTGATCCTTCCGATCTTAACCGAGATTGGGCGCCTCACCGAGTTCGATCTTCAGGTCATGCGGTGCAGTCTGAGCGCCCTGTGTGATCTGCGAGCTGCGGGCGCTGTTATCCCATACATTTCGATCAATGCGTCATCGCAATCCTTGCGGTCCTCTGTCTATGTGTCTGGCTTGGTTGACGCTCTAGAAAGCCACGGTCTGACAAGTGCGGATGTCGTGGTTGAAATCCTTGAATCGACCTTGATTGAAGGCCGAGACGATAAAGCGCTGACATCAATTGATCAGCTTCGCGCGGCGGGTATTCAGACCATCATGGATGATTTCGGCTCCGGCCATGCGACGATTTCAAACCTGCTTAACCTGGAACTCGATGGCCTCAAGATCGATCGCTCTTTGATTGCCAATATTGAGAACAAAATGACCTTGGAAATCGTTCGAGCCATACATGACCTTGCGCTCAAGCTTGATTTGACGGTCATCGTCGAAGGGGTCGAGACGCCGCAGCAATTTGCGCTGCTGCGCAGTATTGGTTGCGAAAAAGTCCAAGGGTTTGGGATTTGCAAACCGCTCGAGCCAGAAGCGATTGGCGCGTGGATCAAGGCTTACGGCACCTCTCCAGTGGCGCATCTCCAAGACCGGATTCTCGATCAATCACGGGCTTGAGGCGGCGTCTGCGCGGGGTCAGCCTAAGGTCCCTCATCCAGCGCACCAACATCCAAAATCGGCGCCGCATCCAAGTCCTCGGCGTCTAGCAGTGCGGCGATCCGTTCAAGCGAAGAGACCAGCATGGATTGATGCCAATCGGGCAGGTCTGCAAACCGGGTCTGGAAGGTCTCTTGCAACAAGTCCGGCGCCGACGTAATCGCGATTTGACCGGCGGGCAAAAGCGTCAACCAAACGCGCCGACGATCCTCTTGGCAACGCCGACGCGCCATTAATCCGCGGGCGACCAGCTTATCCACAAGACTGGTAATGGTCGCATGTTTGAGCTGGGTCAGTTTCGAGACTTCACCAGCCGAAATTTCGCCGCGCTCGGCGAGGATCTGCATCACCAGCAATTGCGACGGCGTCAGCCCTGCTTGAGCCGCAAGCTTTTTCGACGCTTGTTCGGTGCGGCGCTGGATTTGCCGTAACGCGATCAAAGCTTCTTCGGATCTCGCGCTCATGATGTATTGCTTTCGGTCTCAATCAGAGCATCGCCCAATGCCAGTTTCAACGGCTCCAGGTACTGCTCAAACGGTTTCCATTGATCTTGTCCAGATCGATTGATCGGTTGCCTAACCTGTTCCGAACTGGCCGTGCGCACCGCTCGCTCGGTTTTGTGAAAATCGACGCAGGCCGATTCAAACGGCAGCCCGCAATAGTCGAGCAAACGCCGCACCTGACCGTCCAAGTCGCTGAGCACATCCTCATGCTGAACCCTTAGGATCCGGCCCTTCGGCAACACCGCCTCCCAGTGCTCCATAAGATCAACGTAACTGCGATAATACTGCCCGATCTCGGCGAGGCCATAGGTGAATTCTTGTCCCTCCGCGAACAATTGTTTGAAGCCCGACCAACAGCAATCGAGTGGCGCGCGCCGCGCATCAATAATTTTCGCATTTGGCAGAATCAAATGAATCAAACCGATATGGCGAAAATTGTTCGGCATTTTGTCCGTGAAAAAGGGTGCTCCTTTGCGATGAATCTGCGTGTTTTCGATATAATCCGCGCCGAGGGCGTGAACGTCTTCTGGCGGCAATTCTGCCAAGATCCGTGGATAGCGATCGCGATCGCTGACCAGATGTCGCCCACGCAGGCGGTGTGCCAGAGACAAAATATTCGGCAGCTCAAGTGTGCCATCGACTTGACTGTGTGATGCAAGAATCTGCTCGATCAATGTGGAGCCAGCGCGCGGCAGCCCGACGATAAAAATTGGGTCGGGCGCAGGGTGTCCGGTAGCGCGGTGTCGGTGCATTACATCGGCGGTGCAGTAGGTTTTTTGCGCCGCAAACTCTGCTTGCATCTGCGCGGTCGTGTAACGCGTTTGTTTTTGCTTTAGAGCATTGCCTGTCTGATAGTGCTCAAACGCGGCACCATAGACGCCTTGGTCCTCAAACGCTTTGCCGAGCGCAAAAGCAATGTGCACGCGCGACATGAAGCTGAGTTCGGGCGATACCTGCGCGGCCTGCATTTGAGAGATTTCAGTGTCCGCAAACCGATAGGTTTTGAGGTTTGCCAGCGCATACCAGGCATCGCCATTCTGCGGATCCGCCTGCAAGGCCGCTTTATAAGATGCAATGGCGTCTTCGGCCCGACCATAGGTTTTCAGCGCATGTCCGCGTGAGGTCAGAGTTGCCGGATCACCTGGCACTTTGTTCAGCACTTTGTCGAAGGCCTCAAGCGCGGTCTCGTAAGCCCCGGCTTGCATACTCTCAATCGCAAACAAGGATAGAAAAACTGGCCGCTCCGGGTCGCGCGCGAGCAGCGCTTCGGCTTGTGCCAAAGCGGTGGCGAATTTCTGTCGTTTGCGCAAGACTTGAATATAATCGATCCTCAATTGCAGGTTTTCAGGATCAAGCGCAATCGCCGTCTCCAATAGGAAATCTGCATCCTCAAGCACACCGAGCCGAGTGCCAATATCCGCCAGAAGGCGCATGCCTTCAATATTTTTGGGGTGCTTTTGCAGGAAGGCGCGCACGATTTCTTCGGCGCGCAGAATCCGGCCCTCATAGAGGTGGTTGGTGACCGCGAGTAGCTCGCGGGGCAGGGCTTTGACCCGCGCCAACTGAGCCATTGCGTGCTCTGCCGCCTCGGTATCGCCGCGGGTCCGGTTGAGATCGACTTGCGCTTGCCAGCTTGCCGTCAAAGCTGGATTGTACTGCGTCGCAAGCGCAAAGCTCTGAAAGGCGCGTTCCGCGGCGCCGATCGTGCGCAAAAGATGTCCTTCTTCTTGAAAGGCCCGTCCATACTCTGGACGAACGATTTTCAAATCGTCCAGGTGCTGCTGCGCCATATCGAAACGCTTTAAATAGCGCGCTGCCACTGCTGCGATGTAGAGTGCCTCAGGGTCTGCTGGCGCGGCGTCGAGCAGCTCCTGCGTCACGCTCAATGCGGTTTGGAACCGCCCGGCTTGCACCGCCGATTGGGCGTGTTTGATGCGATCGTCACGCTCAGAAGAAGCAGAGGTCTCCATAACCCTTCATAAAATGGCAGCGCCCTGATCGATCAAGACGCTGCCCACATTTATGGTCGAGCGGTTGGCTTAGAAATCATACCCAACGCGGACACCAATCGTACGCGGGCGGATCGGTGTGACGCGCTCGCGGTCAAAGACGAAATTGTTGCTGAGTTCGGCATACTCGTTGGTCAGATTGGTCGCAAAAATTTCTGCTGACCACTGATCGGCGGTTACGCCTAAGGTTCCGCCCAAAGTGACATAGCCATCGATCTCGGCTTTGTTGATTTCGATGATATCGCTCACCGAATCGTCAGAGAAGACGAGCTGCGGCATCACATGTGCGGTCAGCGATTGGCCGTCGATTTGACGGTCTAGATCCCATTCATAGCGCGCGCGAAGATTGCCCTGCCAAGCGGGTGCGAAAGCGAGGTCGGAGCCCGCCACAACATCATTGGTTGGCGTGAGCACGTCTGTCACTTCTGTGTCGAGCAGCGAGAATGCACCGGCGATGGTCAAACCATCAACCGCGTAAGGGGCCCAGGTAAAGTCGCCTTCCAATCCTTGGATTTCAGCGTTGGCGGCATTATCCGAGAAAAACAGGTTGACGATTGATGGATCAAATATTGTTGTTTGCAGGCCTTCAATCTCGACAAAGAATGCCGATCCATTGAACCGCAAGGAATTGTCGAACAGCTCGGTCTTCCAGCCAATTTCATAGTTTTGGACATCATCGGTATCGACGGCGAAAGGCACTGTATAGTCATTCGGACCCGCTGCGCCGCCAGGTCGGTTCAGCAACCCAGGGCGGAAGCCTTCAGAATAAGTCGCATAGAAGAGCAAATCGCTGGTTGGGGTCCAGGTGCCGGTCAGTTTATAAATCGCGCCATCCGTGGCGGCTTTGTCCGGCGCGCCAACGGTATTGCCTGGCGCGAACTGTGCGGAGATGTTGGTCCCGAAGCTTTGCGCATCTGTGGTCGCCCCAAGATTGCCAAAGGATGAATTCGCCGAGCCTTGAAGATCAACTTCGATATCATACCAGCGGGCGCCGAGGGTGACAGCGAACTGATCGGTCAGATCGAAGGTCGCCTCGCCGAAAATCCCCAATTGTTCATCCGTACGCAAAACGTCATTGCGGAAAATGACACCTTCAGGGAACGGGCCAGGATCGCTGAAATAGCCCGGCGCGGCATTGTTGATCTCGCCAGTGACAGCGGTATTGGTCAGGGGAAAATTTGGACCGAAGCCGACATTGCCATTAAAGCCAACCACGAGCTCGGACCCTGGATAGGTAAAGTCATTCAGCTCGGCCAGTTCAAGATCAGAATAGAACGCGCCAAAGGTCGCGCGTATGCGGTTTTCGCGCGGTGTGTTGAACCGCAATTCGTGCGTTTGAACTGTGGTTTCGGTAGAGGATTTCACGAACAGCTCCGGCGCCTGGCAAGTGCCATCGGGGCCGCCGGCGCCAGGATAGGTCACCGATCCGTCGCAGATATAATAGGGCAGATACTGACCAACAAATAGATAGTCGGAATAATCGACGGTTTGATCTGTCGTTCGCTCGGTGTAAGCGCCCGTATAGATCGCTTCGAGCATCCCTAGGCGCCCTTCCAGTGTCCAACTCGTATTATGGAAACTGTCTTCGATGTCGTCTTCGGAAAAACGTTGGATATCATAATCATCAAGCTCGGGATCGGCGAAAAACACCCCTTCGCTATCGATTTGCTGCTGCGCGTGGGAGACTAACAAGCTCCAATCGCTGTTAAACTCATAAAGCCCGCTCAGCCGGAATCCAGCATAGACCGTATCGTTGAAATCGTTTTCGGCGAGGCCTGCATTATTGGCGGAAAGAAAGGTCACATTCGACAGATCTGCGCCCGCTTGAAAACCTTCGCGATTGGCTGAGACGGGAACGCCATTGTCTCGAACCGTGCCGGCGGGGCGGAACCTTGCGGATTGTTCTGCGCTGAGCGTGCCGCCAACATTGTCAATATATCCGCCTTGATTGTCGGTATAGACCACGCCGCGCAGGGCGAATTTGTCCGATATTGGAACGTTCAGCATCGCTTCGACGCTATTGCTCATCTCGCCGCCTTCGGTGAAGGATGTCGCTGCGTTGATCGATGCGTCGAACCCGCTCAAGCTCGGTTTGTTGGTGATCAAACGGACCGTGCCCGCTTGCGAGCTTGCGCCAAACAGCGTCCCTTGCGGGCCAGATAAGACCTCCACCCGCTCCAAGTCTGCGGCATAGACGTCTAGGTTTCGTCCTGGCTGACCGAGCGGCTGTTCATCAAGATAGAAGGCCACATTCGGCGCCAATCCGGCGACGCCAGCTGTGGTCAAGTTGGGGGTCGTTGAAGCCAAGCCGCGAATGTAAATCGTGTTCTGCCCCGGCCCTGAACCGCCAGCTGTAACCCCCGGGAGTTGGACCAAATAGTCGGTGAAGTTCTTAACGCCCAGCTCTTCGAGTTCTTGCTCGCCCAAGGCGTTGACGGCGACCGGAATGCTCTGTGCGCTTTCGCTGCGTTTCGTCGCCGTCACGGTCACGGATTGGAGGCGTTTGGTTTCCGGCTCGGCGGTATCCTGCGCCATTGCCGTTACGCCAAATAGACTTGTCATGGCGATCAGTGAAACGCCACTCATTAGTCGATACATGTTTTATCCCTCGGATTTTGCTCCGATCGCGCAGGCCCACGCCGAATTACGCAGGGCGCACAAGAATCGCGATCGCTCGATGGTGCTCGTTACCTAACAGATAGTTTGACGATGGAAAGATTGTCTGCTGCGATTAACCTCAAAACAATCAGAATCCCCGAAATTATGTGCCAAATTTACAGCACTTGAGAGGCTCAAAAGTCGACCAGGCTCAATCGTGTCTGCGGAGAATGGTTTGAACATCGACACAATTCGTGCATGAGTCTGAGCGCGTTGAACTTAAGGTGAAGAATGCCCGACACGGAACAAGTCCTGCTGTCCGATAGCGAGTATGATACCGAATACGAGGTCGGCCAGGACAATGTCGAAGTGCTCGGTCTGGATGTCCACAATCCGGTCTTTTTTCTCGCCGCGAGCTTGGTAATTCTGTTTGCTGGCCTGACCCTCATATTCCCGACCGCTTCGGGCGAGATGTTGAGTTCGGCGCGTGCCAATACGCTGCAATCCTTCGATTGGCTGTTTGCCGCTACGCCGGTGATCGTGTTTGTCTTTTGCCTCGCCCTTGCCGTTTCACCACTTGGCCGGATCAGGCTCGGCGGACAGACCGCGATGCCAGACTACAAGCTGCATTCTTGGATTGCCATGCTGTTTGCCGCCGGGGTTGGCATCGGTTTCATGTTTTGGGGCGCGGCCGAACCACTTGCTTACCATACCGATTGGTTTGGTATGCCGCTTGGCGCCGAGCCCGGCACCGCCGAGGCGAACCGTTTGGCGTTCAGCGCGACGCTTTTCCATTGGGGCCTTTCCCCTTGGGCGATTTATGCTGTGGTCGGACTGTCCCTTGGCTTCTTTGCTCATAATAAAGGTCTTCCCCTTTCGATCCGATCGGCGTTTTACCCATTGCTCGGGGAGCGGGTCTGGGGATGGCCGGGTCATATCATTGACTTGTTCGCGGTCGTCTCAACGATTTTTGGCTTGGCCACGACGATTGGATTGGGCGGAACGCAAGCGGCGAGTGGTTTGGGCTATATGTTCGATTTTGAACCCACTGTATGGGTCCAGATCAGCCTGATTATGGCGATGACGGGCTTGGCGGTCGTATCGGTGATTCGCGGAATGGATGGTGGGGTCAAGCTGCTCAGCAATCTAAATATGGTGATCGCTTTTTGCTTATTGGTATTTGTCATCATCGCCGGGCCAACGGCCCTGATCTTCACGGGCATGGGTGAAAACCTGCTCGCTTATTTCGCCGACACGCCCGCTTTGACCAATTGGGTTGGGCGAGACGATGTGGCCTGGTTCCACGATTGGACGATTTTCTATTGGGCCTGGTGGATCTCGTGGTCACCCTTTGTGGGTATGTTTATCGCGCGAATTTCGCGCGGGCGAACAGTCCGAGAGTATTTTTCCGTGGTCCTGCTCGCGCCATTTGCGATTTGTGTCGTTTGGTTCTCAGCCTTTGGCGAGACGGCCGTGTTCCAATATGAAAATGGAATAGGTGACTTGTCAGGCGGGATCGTTAACTCGGCGACCGTTCTTTTCCAAATGTTGGCCGCCCTGCCATGGGGCTCCGTCACTTCAATCATCGCGATCGGGCTGCTGATTGTGTTCATTGTCACATCTGCAGACTCAGGGGCGCTGGTGGTGGATACGATCACGTCCGGGGGGAAAACCAATGCGCCGGTGGCGCAGCGCGTGTTTTGGGCCTGTATGCTTGGCATCACTGCCTCGGCTTTGCTCTATGGCGGCGGAACATCGGCGCTCGAAGCGCTGCAAGCCGGGACGATTGCGGCCGCATTGCCGTTCACAATCGTCTTATTAAGTTGCTGTCTAAGCCTATATCTCGGCATGCGAGACGAAGCGCGGGTCCCGGTCGGCGGCTAATTTGAGCCGAAACAAATGCACCCCGCGCCTGGGCGATTGCGGGTGTTAAATCAGCGTTATAAATGATTGCTAGCAGCGCTCTTTATCAAAACACGGTGACTCATATGACAATGCTCAAACTCCTGGCGACGACCGCGCTTTCAGCAAGCCTTGCGTTCTCTGCGGCGGCGGAAGACAAGACCGCGAAGAATGTCATCCTGATGGTGTCAGATGGGATTGGCTTCAATGGCTGGCT
>JBCCXW010000072.1:0-17050 GCA_039191105.1 Pseudomonadota bacterium | reverse complement strand
TGCGGTTCCTCGGAAATTTCAATGACATCTTTATTACGCTGGGGCTGGGCATCCTCTTTGTCGGTGTGATTGCGCTTGTCGGCACGTTTTCCGCCCCCGCCATGGCCTCCGGCAGTCTCATGGCAGGCGTGCTATTCTCGCTCCCGGTCGCTGGCTTTGCTTGGTTATTGATGGAGTATTTTTGCGCGCGTCGACGCTTGCTGCTCCCCAGCATGGCATTGTCGATCATCTTTGTCGTGTTTTGCTCTGCGGCGGCCATGTCGTTTGCGGCCAGCGTGATCGGCGCCGATCTTCAGCGTTTGGATTTTGGCGATATGTACACAACCACAGGTCAGTTGGGGGTGTTTGTGTTCTTAGCAGCGCTGGCGGCCTCCATCGCAATTTACATGCGATTTAGACTGCCATTCTCGCTCGCGCTCAGCGCCTTGTCGGCAGCCGGCTCGGTCTATGTCGGCGTCGGCTTTTTCGGGAATATATCGCAAGTCGTTGGCGGTCCATTTTTATTGCTTTTAGGGACCGCGACTCTGGCTATAGCGATCTGGTTCGACATGCAAGATCCGGAACGGATCCGCAAAGAATCGGACAATGCATTTTGGCTACACCTCGCTGCTGCACCGCAATTAATTTGGGGGATCAGCGCCTTGGTGACAGGCTCCAATGTGCTTGGTGGGTCGACCAGTGGCGCAGATGATGCCATGCAAGGGATCACGCTGCTCGCCGTCTTATTAGCGATCGGGGTCGTCTCGCTCGCTTTGAACAGGCGCGCCTTGATTGCGGCCAGCTTGCTGACCTTCATCATCACGCTTGTATTTGTCCTCAACCGCATCGGCTTGGACGGGTTTAATCTCTTCATTGCCGTGACGATGCTGATCGGCACCGGCGTTGTGCTGCTGGGCGCTGGCTGGAAAACCGCACGCAGAGCCGTGCTTGTATTTTTTCCAAAAGGCGACACATGGAGCCGGGTGTTCCCCCCTGAAGTCACTTAAAGTGAGACCGACGCAATCATGACACAGCTGACGCCTGCGGAAATTGTCTCAGAACTCGATCGCCATATTGTCGGACAAAAAGATGCAAAGCGCGCTGTCGCCCTGGCCCTCCGCAATCGTTGGCGTCGCAAACAAGCGCCAGAGGGATTGCGCGAAGAAATCACGCCGAAAAACATCCTGATGATCGGGCCAACAGGCGTCGGCAAGACCGAAGTGTCCCGGCGCCTCGCCAAACTTGCCAATGCGCCATTTCTGAAAGTGGAAGCAACGAAATTCACCGAAGTCGGCTATGTTGGGCGCGACGTAGAACAAATCGTTCGGGACCTCGTCGAAGCCGCGATCAGTATGCTGCGCGATCAAAAACGCCGGACCGTCGAAGACCAGGCCCGCGATACGGCCGAGGAGCGTTTGCTCGACGCACTGGTCGGCGAAGACGCCCAAACGTCGACCCGTGAAGTGTTTCGACGCAAACTGCGTGATGGCGACTTGGATGATAAAGCGGTCGATATCGATTTGGCCGAGTCGCAAAGCCCGATGCAGATGATGGATCTGCCCGGCGCTGGCTCTATGAGTATGATCAATCTCGGCGACATGCTTGGCAAAGCGATGGGGCCCCGAACGAAACGCGTACGCACCACGGTGCGCGATGCCTATCAACCGCTGATCGACGAAGAAGCGGACAAGCTCATCGATGAAGACGCGATCGCACGCGACGCGTTGCGCGCGGTCGAAGAGGACGGAATCGTTTTCCTTGACGAAATCGATAAAGTGGCAGGGTCATCTCAACGCTCTGGCGCAGATGTCAGCCGCGAAGGCGTCCAACGCGATCTTCTACCTTTGATCGAAGGTACAACGGTTTCAACCAAACGGGGCCCAGTGAAGACCGACCATATTCTGTTTATTGCGTCAGGCGCCTTTCACGTCGCCAAGCCGGCCGACTTGCTGCCGGAATTGCAAGGCCGATTGCCGATCCGAGTCGAACTGACCGCTTTGTCTCGCGATGATATGCGGCGGATCTTAGTCGAGCCGGAGGCCTCACTGATCCGGCAACATCAGGCGCTGATGGATGCCGAGGGCGTCACGCTAACATTTGAAGAAGCGGCGATCGACGCGCTTGCTGACTTGGCGGTCAAAGTGAATGACTCGGTTGAGAATATTGGCGCCCGCCGCCTGCATACTGTGATGGAACGCCTGCTCGACGAAATCAGTTTCACCGCGTCCGATCGGTCCGGTGAAACGGTCACGATCTCTGCTGAATATGTTCACGCGCAGCTGTCCGATTTGGTTGGCAATGCCGATCTATCAAAATTCATTCTGTAAACAGACGCAATCAGCGGACCCCGCGCTGAGAGACGAAAATACCCAGTAGGATCAGCGCGCCACCGCCCAGTTGCAGCGGCGCTAAGGGCTCATCAAACAAACGCCAAGAAATGGCGGCGGCAACAACAGGCTGGATCAGAACAAGGACGCCGGCAATCGCGGCTGGGGTATGCCCGAGGCCGGTCACGATCAGCCCTTGACCGGCGATTTGGACGACCAAGGCCAAGAAGAGTGGCGCGAAGAAACCGCTGATCGCGCTCGGCAAAAACGGTTCCTGGAAGACGATGACCATCAACGCCGCCACGCACACTTCGACCACCGTCAACCAAAATATCGCCTCCAGCCCTGATAGCGTTCGACGCGCCACTTTTGACGCAACCATATAGCAAGAGACCAAAATCGCAGCGCCGAGCGCAAGCGTGTCTCCGCGGAGATCTGATTTTCCGTCAGCACCGCCGCCAAGCGACAGCGCCGCTGCGCCGCACATAGCGATCAAGACCGCTAAGAGCCAAACCGGCGTTGGGCGTTCCTTGAGGAAAATCCAGGCCACCAAACCAACGCCAATATTGCCGAGATTGACGATGAAGGTGGAATTCGCCACCGTCGTGAAAGTCAGTGCCCAATGCCAAAGGGCGAGATCAAGCGCAAAGCAAATCCCGCCAATGATGATGAACCGATTGGGCTTGGCCGGTCGACGCCGTTCGACGATCAGCACCAGGAAAAATAGTAGCGGGGCGGCGAAGACAAACCGCCAAAATGCGATCGCTTGTGGCCCCAGATCATCTAATCCCAATCGCAAGCCAATCGGCGCAAAGCCAATGCACGCCCCGCCGACCAGCACCATAACCGGACCATACCAGGCTGTCCGCTGCGCCGTTGCTTTGGACGGGGTCATCTTAGCCAAACCCCAGCTGCTGCTTGATTTGGTTGGCGGAAATACCGGCGGCGCGCAGGTTGGCCAGCGTTGGGCTTTTTTCGCGTTTTGAGAGTTTTTGTCCCATCTGATCGGTGACCAAGGGATGATGCTGATAAATCGGCTGCGGCCAGTCGAGCAAAACTTGTAAGAGCGTTTGAATATGTGGAGCGTCAATCAGATCTTCACCGCGGATCACATGCGTGACGCCTTGCAGCGCATCATCATGCGTCGCTGCCAGATGATAGGCACTGGGGCTGTCTTTTCGGGCCAGCACGATATCGCCCAATCGGCCGGGCTCAGCAGACCGCGCGCGCACGCCCTCTGGCGTCAACTCGCGAAACGCCAAGTCGGCCCACACCGCCGGGCCCAGTGCGCGCTCCGCCGCCGATAGCGACAGGCGCCACGCAAACGGATCGCCGCGCTGGCAGCGCTCATATTCGTCGATCGGGACATGCGGACCAGGTCGCAAAGGATCTGCCAATTGCGCCAGCTCGGCGCGTGTTCGAAAGCAGCGATAGACCAGACCGCGCCCAGCCAATGCCTCGACACAAGCGGCATAGGCCTCGAAGTGGTCCGACTGCACCCGCACCGGCGTCGGCCAAGTCAGCCCGAGCCAAGCCAAGTCTTCAAAAATGGCGCTGACATATTCGGGGCGGCAGCGCGAGGTATCGATATCTTCGATCCGCAATAAGACCTGGCCGCCCGCGATTTCCGCCTGGCGCCAAACCTGTAAAGCCGAGGCCGCATGACCAAGATGTAAGTAATAGGTGGGCGACGGCGCAAATCGGGTGACAAAAGCACTCAAACCTGGTCTCCCTCTTTGCCAACCCTTTTCTAATCGTCCCCTAACAGTCATTTAGCGTTGCGAGAATGCCTCCCTCTGCGGTATCAAGCGCCGCAAGTATAGAATCAGGCGGATCGCTCAGTGCCGACCCAAATTACCTCTGTCAGTGCGTGGTTCGAGTCCGTTTTGGCGGGGTCGCCCTTATGGAGCGCCATCGGATTGGCTTCGGCTGGGCTCTTGGCGCTGTTCTTTTTCCTGGTCGCCCTGCGCGGTGTCCGCGCGACCTTTCGCGCCCTCTCTATGACGCTGGCCAGCCGTAAGCGGCGCTCGACGCAAGGGTTTGGGATTTCGATCGCACCGCTTCACGGACCTGGTGGCACAACGCAAACAAAGGCCATCCTAAGGGCGCTCGACGAGCATCTCGGGCTTTTCACGTTTGGCTCACCCTATGAAGTGGTGCGGGCGCCGCGTTTGCGGATCAAAGGTCAAAAGGGGTTGCGCGCCTCGGCCACCAAATGGCTTGAAAAGTCAGCAACAGATTTGGTGATCTGGGGTCACCGACCGCGCGGCAAGCAGCAGCCATCTCATGTTGAAGTCCTGTCTCTAGGCGGATCTTTGCGGCCCAGCGACGCAATGCATTCCGAAGGGGTACTGCCGCTGATCACAAAGACCAATGCCGAAACCACGGGCCGCGTCACGGCCTATCTGATCGCTCGCGCTTTACAGCCCGGCCTTTCCGACGGGACGGCGTTTCGAGCCGAAAAACTCGAACCCGTGGCAGCGATCTTAATGGCGTGCCTGCAAGATCGCACCCAGCTCCCGGATCGCACCTGTCAGACGCTCGAAAGCGATTACTCCTCCATGGCGCTCGCCCTCGGCACCGATCAGCATTTGAAACGGGTGATCGACCTTCGGCGGCGTCGACTTGCCGGAGAGGAACGCTTGCCGCCGGAATTCGAGATCCAAGCACGCATCGATCTTGGCCGCGCGCTATTGCTTCTGGCGAAGACCAGTTTCGATCCGATCCGCGTGCGCGAAGCGATGGATCATCTCAAAGTCGCTGTAGAGAAGCTTAAAGTGGAACCGGTTTTGCGCCTGGCGCAAGCGACCAATCAAGCCGTTCAGCAGGGGCAGACCATGCTGTCAAATCGCAAACGCTTTTCCGTCACGGGCGGCTCGACGCTTTAATCTAGCGCGTGCGCACCGGGCATCGGACAGGTCACGCCGGTCCCGCCGATACCGCAATAACCAGCCGGGTTTTTGGCCAGATACTGCTGATGATAATCTTCCGCGGGATAAAAGGCGTCGAGCGGCTTGATCTCGGTCGTGATCGCGCCGCGGCCCGCCTGTTTCAGCGCCGCATCATACCGGTCCTGGCTGGCCTTAACCGTCGCCATGTCATCGTCATTGAGGGTGTAAATCGCAGAGCGATATTGCGTTCCGACATCATTGCCCTGGCGCATGCCTTGGGTCGGGTCATGGCTTTCCCAAAACAGCTTTAAGAGCGCTTCAAGCGGGATGATTTTTGGATCATAAATCACCCGCACAACTTCTGTATGACCGGTGCGCCCCGAACAGGCTTCTTCATAAGTTGGGTTCGGTGTGAAGCCGCCGGCATAACCAACTTGCGTCAGATAGACGCCATCGGTTTGCCAAAACACTCGCTCAGCGCCCCAAAAACAGCCGAGCGCAAATACAATCTCACGCAGCCCGGTCGGCGCCGGTGCGGCAAGACTGCGACCGCTGACAAAATGGGTCTCAGACGTCGGGATCGGCTGAGCGCGCCCCGGCAAGGCGGTCTCGCGGGTCGGCAAAGCAAGGGGCTTACGAGAAAATAGCATGGCAGACCTCTTTGTGCAGGTTCGCTTCTTATATGGACCACTTGCAGTCAACTGCAATGACACGCCTTGCGATCTGGCCCCGCTGAAGTATACAGCGCGGCTTATGGTGAGGTGGCCGAGTGGTCGAAGGCGCACGCCTGGAACGCGTGTAGGCGGTATCCCCGTCTCCAGGGTTCGAATCCCTGTCTCACCGCCATTCAGTCTGAGGTTTTTCAGGCAGTTTTCTTATCTCTGAAATAGTCCCGACATTTCCGGGACTTGTTTAACCAGGATCGCGATCTGCGTCTCCATTCTCCTGATTTGACTGCTCTATTTCTCTGGATTTCGGAGAAAGTCTCTCGGCGCAAATATTGTAGGACGGGTTTGGGGGGATTCCCTGATAATAGGCGGTTTACAGGGAATAATTGCACTTTTCGCTGTTTCCGGCGAGAACGCAGGTCCTAATATCCCGTGATTACAGGGGCTTAGGGCCAAATTTCCCTAAACACTGGAACAGGGAATTTGAATCTACGATCAGGGAATTTTTTGTTCGAAACAGGGAGTATTTTCAGGCACAACAGGGAAGCATCGATTACAGGAAAATCGGATCCTGATCCGCCCACTTCACAGGTAAGCGTTTCGAGTGGAAGTGTGAAACCGCAATAGCTGGATCTTGCAGCCCGGCCGCAATTGCCTTTAGGATTTTGGGCGACAGAAAAGCCAGATCTAGGTTCTTCGAGAGATATTCCGCCGTGGTGTTTTCTTCATCTGCGATCTGCTTGAGCGATTTCCCGTCTTTCAGTTTGTCGACCCTGTTCATCGCTTTTAGGATTCGGCGGATCAGAAAAACATCTGGCTCTCTTTGAGTGCCGGCAGACAATACCAGCTTCTGCTCAACACCGCGACGTCTTTGCGTGAACGGCGCTTCGATTAAGACCGTATCAGCGTTTGGCTCGTTTTTGAGTCGCATGGAAATCCGCAATTGTGCTGGACCAATTTCCACATTTTCAATCAGCGAAAAAACCAGTTTTGAATTAGGTTTCTGTCGCTGGGCTTCTTTGAAGTGAAGTTGAACATTCCGGTCGGTCGATATCGCCGCCAAGACGGCCGCTTCGAGTTCGGCCGCTGGCAAACGCCAGCCGGGCTTTTGCTCTCCACTCTCTATCACTAAGTGCTTTGACACATAGTAACGATAGCGTTTGCCTTTCTTGCTGGTATGGCTCGGCGTGAGTTGCACGCCCTTCTCATCAAAGACTTTGCCCGCCAATAGAGACACATGCGCTGCGTTTGATCTCGAATTTCGCGTCACCTTGTTGGCGCTGAGCCTGGCTTGTACCCCATCCCATAAATCTTCGGTTAGGATTGCTTCGTGCAGACCCTCATATGTCTCATTCTTGTGGCGAACGCGCCCACGATAGATTGGATTGGACAGCAAGTGGTAGAGCCTTCCTCGCGAGAAGGGGACGCCACCGACAATTCGTCCAGATTTGAAGGAGTGCAGTTTGGTTCGATGGCGTTGTAAATCGGCAAAAGTTTTGAGCTTTCGGACACAACCTAGGCGCAGATAGTTTTCAAACAACGAGACCACGATCTCGGCTTCATCATGGTTCACGACCAAACCGGCTTCACTTTTTTCATAGCCGAGCGGGATAGGCCCGCCCATCCACATGCCTTTCTTTTTCGAAGCCGCAATCTTGTCTCGTATGCGCTCGGCTGTGACTTCCCGTTCAAACTGGGCGAACGATAGAAGGACATTCAGGGTGAGCCGTCCCATGCTGGTCGACGTGTTGAACTGCTGTGTGACCGAGACGAAGCTAGCCCCTGCGGCGTCCAGCCGATCCACCAGCTTGGCGAAGTCCGAAAGGGATCGCGTAAGGCGATCAATTTTGTAGACGACGACCATGTCCACTCGGCCTGCATCGATATCTTCCAAGAGCTGCTGAAGCGCGGGTCGATCTAAAGTCCCGCCTGAGACACCGCCATCGCTGTATTCAGTCTTGATGGCCCTCCATCCCTCATGCTGCTGCGATTTGATATAGGCATCACATGCTTCTCTTTGGGCATCTAGCGAGTTGAAGGCCTGATCGAGACCCTCATCAGAGGACTTACGAGTATAGACGGCGCATCTGACCTTGCTCATCCCGATACCCCAAAGAAGCGCGGGCCGGACCATTTAGTCCCTGTGATCTCTTTGGCGATGGCCGTCAGCGACTTCCATGTTTCGCCACGCCATACATAGCCGTCCGTTGATACATCAACGACATGGCGCTTCCCGTTCCATTCGCGGATCAGGCGTGCGCCTGGAATGGCTTGTGGCTTTGTGTGCTCATATCGCCGGACGGCTTTCTGCAGGTCTCGTCTAATCGCCGATCTGTTCTCGGGGCTAGCCTTCCATTGCAGCTCACAAGTGAGAATACGGATCATAGTTGGGCGTCCCAGAAGCGGCGGCGGGTCGACACCGACAATCTCTCGCCATTTTCCCCTCAGGTCTTCGCGGTCCAAAGCGGTGAGGTCCTGAGCCAGTCCCATTAGCCCGTTTTCCGGATCTTAAACTTCGCTGCTGATCTTTCGGTCTTTGCAATTCGATCGATAATGTAGCCGCGCTTGCGCAACCGAGTCATAGCGGCCCGTACTGTATGCGGCTGCCAAGCGAGGAGCCCTGCAAGCTGCGCAAGTGTCACCCCTGAACGGCTGAGCCGCGAAACAAGCTTGGCTTCTTTGGTGCCGGCTTTGGGCGGTGAGAACGTGTCTGTCATATTTGTCTCCGTGTTCTGGGCGGTCCAACGCCCGCACTGAGACAGGCCCGGGTCTTCCGGGCGTGCAGACAGCAATGCTCAACTTTGCCCAATAGTCCAGTCCGCCACAAAAAAGCTGCATGACTTCTTCGGCGACCTTTCCAAACTTACCCTATGGACCAGATGGCCAATGCCCGGGAACAGGTCGTCGAAGCCTTCGCTAAGCTTGATGATACGATCGAACCCGCCATGCTGGCTCAAGCGCCAAGTTCTGGCGTTGCGCAAGTCGAAACAGGTCTCCAAGCTTTTCGGGATGGCCTACTCGAAATTTTGACGGTTCTCGACATTGCCGAAGCGTCCCCCGAACGCGCAAAACGGAACCGCTCCTAATTCCTAAAACCGGACATTAAACTAAACCTCCGAACTCTGGATCTTCGTGCTAGCGTCACTGTAAAATCTATCTCGCGGCGCAACGGGCGTGCCCACGAAAGGCCTGAGAGTTTCAGCGTTTTCGGAAAATAGCCTCTCACCAATCGCAGGTAAGTCACGCGCAGCCTTATCATAGTCATCCAATTCAATTGGTTCGCGCAGCTCTGCATCGATCCGGATCAAATTCTGGCGTCCGATGAGCAACCCCGCCTGACCGAGCGCATCGTGACTTTGAAGCGCAGAGGTAACATGCACCGCAGACCGCCAGCCCCATTTTCCTGAGGAAAGATGCTTCTTGGTCAGTTTCGGCCGTCCTGCCGCGCAGCCGAGCAATACGATCTGGATGTTCTCCCTCGGCAAATCATAGCAGGTCATCATATCAACCAACGCCATCATGACGGGATTGTTCGCAAAAAGTCCCCCATCCCAGAACCAGCGCCCCGCATCTTCAAGACCATCCAAATAACTCAGCGCAGCAGATGTCGCCCGGGCAACTGTCACGGCACGATCTCGGCAGTCTTTTTTGAAGTCTGGATGATGATCGGTTTTGAAAATATGCGGCTCTGTGTCGTGATTGAAAGCAGGAATGACGAGCCTGGTTTTCGCCTCACCAAATACACGTTCACCAAACAAATTTTGGAGCTCTTGCTCCAAGACAGTCGCGTCGTAACGGGTTGAAACGAACTGTTTAACTTTGCCCATTTTTGAGTTCGCATTCGGGAAAATCAGTCCGCCGCGTTCGAGATATAGTTTGAGTATCTCAGAAGCGCTCAGACCGAGACCCAGTCCAAGCGCTATGATCCCACCGGTAGATGTACCGGCGATGACGTCAAATCTCGACGCAATCGGTTCACCGCCAAGCAAGTCTTGCTCGATCTCTGCCAGGATTTGCGCCGGTAAGATGCCTTTGATGCCACCACCATCAATTGCAAGTATTCTCAGCGGAGTATCATGCGGCCAAGGCAGTCGAGACCGCAGCGTTTGAAGTGTGCCAGCGGAGCGTTTGTCGGTAATTATAACGAACCTCTTCATGTGTTGGGTGGGAATTGTCAGGGGAAACTTGAATACTGTATTCGCACAGTTCGCTCGAAGCCCAGGTCCGCTGATTCTGTTGGATTTTTCAGATGCTAATTCTGCACAAATCGATGCTTCAAGTATCGATTTAAGTTCCCTTGACAATACCGGATCAACCGATGGCCGTCCGGTGTGACTATAGAACGGCTTCAAGTGCGCCCGGATGTCATCGAAGTCGAGGAACCGATCAACCTTCCGAAGCAAGTGATCCGCAGGAACCATCTCATCCAGGGAGAACTCATAGAAGAGCTTCGCTGCGTCTTCTTCCAACCGTCCCATCATCGCGCATCTCCTCGATCTGCACGAAAATCAATGAATCAGAATTCGGTCGTTTTGATTCGGAGTTTTTCAACAGTATCGGGCGAGTTAAGGACGCTGCCCTGACGGCGATTTATGGCATTTGAATGAACTTCGAGAGCTAGCCAATCAGGGTTTTTACGCTGAGTAGTGTCTTAAGCAGCGTCGTTGCTTTAAGGATCACGCCCCATGCCGCAGAATCTCTTTCATCCATTACTATCCGTCTTGAGCTGCATTTGCGCCGCATGCGGCGGAGGTCCCGCTGACGAATTTCCGATAAGAAAGGACGCCTTCTGCGAAGATGGCGCAACTTTCGTGAACAAGTCTACCGTTTGGCTATGCGGCGATGCTACAGCGGATAACATCAGCGACACGATCTCCATGCTTTCAACGCTAGAGTCGCCCAAGCTTGTGATTGATACATTTGGTGGGGATTCGATGGCAGGCATTAAACTGGCGAGATACGTTCAAGACCAAAAAATACCCGTCTACGTCAACAAAGTGTGCCTCTCCAGTTGTTCTCAGTATCTATTATTGGCTGCTCCAGAGGTGCACTTCCGTCGGTACTCGGTGATTGGAATGCATGACTCTCAAGCAAGCACAAACATCATTGCGAACTATGCCGAACCACAAACAGCAGAGTTGGCGCAAATTGAACGAGAGTTCTACTCAGAGCTCGGGATCAATCAGCAAATACTGACGCTCCCAACCGCAGCCATGAATGCGAAATGTATTCTCAACAGAGAGGAGTATGAGGCGACAGGTGCTCTACGCTTGAAGACGGATTTCGACTTTTTTGTTCCCGATGAGAGATTTTTTAGACGCTTTTACACGGGGGAGATCAAGACGGATTATCCCAAACGCACCGATGTTGAGAGATTCATAGCGGGATCAAAATTTGGTGAGCTTTGGCGCGTCAACTATTCAACTCCGAACAACGCAGAGTTAAAGCCCCTCCCAGATTGCTAAAAGCGGAAAGAACAAGCACCCGAGCGTCCGCTTTAGGGCGACTAGCGACGTCTCTCATACACATCCGCGCGGCGATTGTGCGGGCAAGATTTGAATATCGGAACCGGATGCCATCCGAACGCTATAGATTTGTAAGGTCGTCCGATATGGGTCAACCTATCCAACGGGAAACACATTGAGTCACCACGGCCTTCTTGACCGGTAATTTTACTGTTTGGATCCCGAGGGGAGCTATAACGACCGCATAAAAGCTCGCCATCAACATATGCGCTATGCAAAGAAGATGGTCGCTCAGTGTTTTCAGCACACATCAAAACTGTATGCGCCCCAATCATTCCTACTGAAGAAGTCTTTCCATGAATTGTGACGTCTCGCCAATAAGCCCATTCGTGGCCAGTTCTCGCTTTTTGAACAGTGTTTTCTGCGTTCTCAATTGACGGCGCGATGTAGTTATAGCGAATCACGTCAACGACGCAGCCGGATAAAAACAAGCAAAAAGATGAAGCGGCAACAGCCCTAAAAACTCTGTTTGGTTTGAGCATTGGAAAAGACCCTGAGTCGGCGTTGTGCATTCTGGAGTAAAGCGCAACTACGGACAGAGTTCGACCGAGTTTGGACAAGATCGGGACAACGTTAATTGTGGGCTTCCATCAACGCGACCGAAGCTCATCAACACCTCAATTGCCAAGGGCGGTTAAGGGGCGAGTTTAAGCCGCTCAGATAGCTCCTGCTTACACAGGATTACGGTTTTTCGAAGCTCGTCGAATTACGTCAGATGAGCAATTCCGCGTATTGCTCGCATGCTGGTCTGAGCAGCCATCCAAGCCCGCAAATAAATGAGTTTCTATTTTTCCGGATATCGCCTTAGAACACCTGTGACAGTAAGAACTGTCAACGAGGTTATGACCCAACCGGCGATTCCATAAAGAGCCTTTGCCCACCGCCAGGCTGGATAATCGGAACCGACTTCACATTGCCGCTCCTGATAGAGATCAATGAGCGGCAAAAACACATCCAGCGCGTAGATCCAGGGCTGAACATGCTCCCGGCAGGCCAAGTCGATATTCATATAGGCAGAGGGTACCTCTTCGCCCGCGCGGACGAGAGGTTGCACCGGGCTAACATCAAGTTCTAGTACTGGATTCATCGCAGGGACACCCAATTCGTTGAGCGAGGGGAGGAAAGGTAATAAGGAAACCTCTGTTCCATACACCATGAATGAGGCCGCTAGAAATCCAATCAGAACGAAGGCCATGAATGTCAAAATGGCATTGACAGGCGATTGGCCGTGGTCAAACAGCAACCCATAGGTCCACCGCAAGGGACGCGCCAGCCAGGCCCCCACCCGTCTATGTTGTTCTGGAGCCTGGCACTCTATCTGGCGTTCAAAGGTCAGCCGTTGGGAGTTAAGCTTATTTGCACCATAATGGTCACCAATCATATTCAAATAATTCACAACCATTACGAAGGGTTGCGGGTTCCAGTTGTCAATATTGGGTTTCCGCTCGGCTCCGTATTGTAGCAACAACCAGTTCAGCCTCGATTTCCAGCGACTTTTCTGCAGGCGCTTTTGCTCCGGCTCCAGTGTTCTCGAGCCAAACGCTTCTCCGCCTTGATTCCGGAGGGCATCTCTCATTTGCTCCGCTGGCGAAGATTGTATCTGGCTTTCTCTGACCTCGGGGCTCTGATACCGGGCGGGTGTAAATTGACCGCCCCTGGACTCGCTGAACTGTTTACAGGATAAGCCGCCGAGCTCAAGCCGGACGTTGGATGAGGGCCACCCATCCCCCATATGATCATCCAGCGTGCCAACGCTCACCCAGGACAAATCGATAACGGCGTCTTGATGGGACTCGAACATAGAGGTGAGCTTGGTCTCTGGCTGATCGATCCAGGATCCCGGAATGGCAGGCGGAAGGGGCCAGCCGTCACCGATTTCTGGAGCACCTTTGCCCGCCCGCCGAACCTTGTTCTGGTATAGTACACCGCTTGGCCAGGGCATATCTGCGACCAGAGGCGTATCGTTCAACATTTCGATCACGCCGGTTTTAAAGACCTTGAAATCGGATTTGAAAAGGGCATTGGAATAGAGAACAAAGGCGGTCATTTCATACCCGTCCTTGTCCCGCTTCTTCAGGACGATCTTCTGAATTTTGTCTTCGATCGCATCCACCTTGTCCTGCCAATGGGGCGGGATATCGCTGAGGTCTTCGACAATGCGAAACGCGCCTTCTTCCCCCCAGACATTGGCGCAAAAGAACCGAAGATAGTCTTTCGCTCGAGAGACTGCATCCATCCGAAGCTGTTGCTCACGATTGATATAATGGATGGGTGGAGAGGTCCCATCCAACCGCACCAGCATCGGTTCGGCATTTCTACTCTCACCCAGGTGCACCAGGTAGGTTTCAATGCTCTGGGTTCCTGATCGAAAAAATTCATAGAGCATCCACCCCGGATAGAAAGAGGGTGATAAAGATCGCAATTTATCTGCTTCAGTCTTAAGGGCTTTTGGTGCGAGGTGCCAGAGCTTTTCGATATGGCTTTTATCCTCGGATGAGACATCCTCCCACTTGGTGTCGGCAACCGCTTCAGGAATGTTCGGCCACTCACCCGCACTGTTTGGTTTAAGCCGAATGCCCGTTTTCAGGATCTCATCGCCATAGGCACCGGCATCATCGAGCAATTTTTTTTCACCAAGCACGGAAACGGTTCCATGTTTTGACAGCTCAAATTTTAGCTCAAACAGGATGCCATCAAAAAAGATAATGCTGATCGCTTCGTAGGTGTGGCCGGCATCGACCGCCTTGAGGGTAAGCGGACGCGACAGTTCAGGGCGGCTGTTCGTGTCACCCTCGCGTTTGAATTTCGACGCATCATCCACAATGATAAGGGGCGCTTTGCCATACAAAAAAAAGTGACGTAGATAGAAGCGCAGGTAACTTTCGGCCTTATCGAGCGAACTGAGGTCCAGGCGATCGGCTTCAAAGGCACTTAGTAGGGTGTCCGCATTACCGTCCAAAAAGGTGAGAGATTTGGAATCAAAGAGAAATGCTAGAACGATTGCCTGATTGTCACCGCTGACGGTCTCGACCTCCAGCAGTTTGAGGTCATTGCAGAAATCGAGCCCCGATATGCGCATCCGCGAGGGCACGGGAAAACGGCTTTGAGGGGTATCCGAAGACTGGACCGGTTCAGCAGACGAAAAAGTCAGAGGCCTAGCTTTGATCTGCTCGGACACACGGAGGGCCCGACTGATCCTTGCATTTGTAAGATCGAGTACGCTTTGGGCCGAAAGTACGAGGCCAGATTGGTTCCGCACAGATCCGATCTCAAGATCGCCCCCGATCTCGGCACCGGCCAGTTCAAGGTCACCATCGCAACTGGGTAGTAAAAGAAAATCGCCTCCGACCGAAAGATTTTCGGCTCGTATCGCATATTTGTGCAGCACGGGTTCGATCGATACAATATGTCGGGCTTCGGTTTTTTCAGTGCCGTGAAAACTGCAGTCTGATGGGATTGTGATCCCCCCGCGAATGGTCGAATTCTTCAGCGCCAGGCTCTGTTCAACCTTACAGTTATGGAACAGCAAATCACCGTCGACCTGGGCACGGTTCATACTGATGCTGCCCTTGACCTTGAGGTTCGAGAATTGGCAGTTTCCGGATATGGCCACGCCAGTCAGGTCTATTTGCCCTTCGAGGGCAGCCACCTCTGAATCGGCATAAATATTTAATATACTGTCGATTTTTGAGCCGTTTAAAATTATGGAAGACGATCCTATAGTCGGCTTAACGAAACGAGCCTGTATGTATAGTCCTCGAATCTCCGCAAACAGAAAATCCAAGGTCCCGTCAGACTCGAATCTACGATACGATACTCCAGTTTTTTGAGCGGAGCTTGAATCACTTCCCGTGCTCTCACTTCGAAGCAGAAGAAAGCCTTCCACATGCGCGGCCTGCATTCGGAGCGAATACTTGCTACCGCCAGCCGTCAAATGCGCCCCGTCGGCCCAGATATCCCCTCTGACTTTCGCATTCACGAAATTGATGCCGCCGCGCGCATCCAGTTTTTGTTGCAGAAAGACAGAGCCACCAATGCGGGCCTCGGCAAAATTCAGTGCAAAATTGTAGATGCCCTTCCTGTACTTGTGATATTTTTCCGGGAGATGAAACGAAGAGCGGTCCATGCGCACCCGCCCGCCGACCTCGACCATAACCGCATCAACACGGCAGCCATCAATGTCATCGAAACTGTATTCCGCCCCATCCGCGGCGATATACATGTCCTCTTCTATGGCAAAATCGTTGCTTTTTTCAAAGCCTCCGGCTTCGGTGACCTCCAGATCGCTTTCAATATCCGAGCCCGTAATATCCAGGAAAGAAAACCGACATCGATGTAATCTCAAACGCGAAAAATGGGCATGCCGCGCCAGCAGACTTGGTCTTGCAACGTCGTAGACATCCTCCTCCAGGGGCTTAGCGAATGTTGAAAGCGGCTCAATCACACAATTTTCAAGATCGACAGTCAGTTCACTTGCAACATCGTCAGCCGAGCAATCTGATAGATCCAGCCCGCCGACAATAATCGCATTCTTGATCCTCAAACCGGCCTGGAGTGAACCCGTTTCAAAGCCGTCTTGCGCACCGAGGGTCGTGTCGGTTGTCTCACCGCCGGTGTCTTGCGAGGGCATGGCGATGTGCGGAGAGATAAATGGATTGGTGCTGTTGAGGATAAGAGCCCGCAAAAAGGCGCCCCTTATCCGTGCTGGTTCGTCCTGTCCGCTCGATCCATCATAGGTTTGTCCTTTGAGCAGATGGGCTTTGCAATCCTGCTCAGCCTGCGTCCAATCGAAACTTGAATTCGTCAAACCATCCCCCCAGGCAGATTAGCTTCCACCCTTCGAGGACAGGTTATCTGTTTTCAGCCAATGAGCAATACAAACTAAGATGACAGTTGTATTTTGCGTAACATCGCAGCATTGCCAGAGTGCCAGTGTCATTCTTAGGGCGCTTTGCGTCATTGGTTCTGAGACTGTTGTGGGGCGAGTTTAAGACACCCTGGCTAGGCTCAAAACACTGCGTAATAGCAATGATTTGTTGAGTGAAACCGGCGCTCGATTTACTCGAGGTACTGAACTACTTCGGCTTGTTCAAACTCAGCCTTACTGATTTCTTCGATTGAATATTTATCGCGCGGGCAGGCTTCAAAAACAACACTCATTGCTGATTGTGATTCAGATTTGCACTCCGCCCAATAGATCGTGGAATTCTGTAGATGTGGAGTGGGTAATAGGCATGCGGCGGTTCCAGACGCCTCAAACACCTCTGAAAACAGTGCAGTTTGCTGCTGAAACTCAAGATCATATTCGCAAGCACCCATAAAATACGATGGCGCTGCTGGAGCCTGACCGCACGACGCAAGGGCGAACATCGAAACTATAATCAACCTCATCAGCGAGTTTTAAAAGATAGTTCTCCATAAGTTAAGCCTATTTAGAAGCGACCGTGGACGCCTCAAGCGTCCGTTTTAGGCCGCTTTGCGACATTGGTTCAGAGGCAGTTGCGGGGCGAGTTTAGGACTTGACCTGAGACCCGATTGGTCCCGCATTTGAATTGAGAGTCTCTAACCACGGAGACCCAAATGCGAAAGAGCAGATTTAGCGAAGAACAGATCATTTCGATCCTGGCCGAACAGGAGCGCGGCATGTCCACATCGGAGGT
>JBCCXW010000071.1:0-17262 GCA_039191105.1 Pseudomonadota bacterium | reverse complement strand
TCATCGACGGAGCGCGCGAACTCATATGCGATAAGATAGGCGACCTCCTTTTCATACAGTCCCGCGCCGAAATGTTCGCCGAGGTCGGACGGCGCATTGGCGCCGTGCAATACGCGCTGCAATCGCGTACCATAGGTGCGTGCAAGCCGGTAATGCGTCGCGGCGTCGAGCCAAGGATAAGCCTGCGCGCTGATTGCTTCGAACGCATCAAAGTCGCCATTTTCAATGTCGCCGCCTGGCAAAGGCTGGTCATTGGTCCACGCGGCGCTGGCTTGCGGGAAGTGCGGCGCCAATTGTTTCAGCACATCCTCAGCAAGCTTACGATAGGTGGTGATTTTACCGCCAATCACCGAAAGGAATGGCGCGGACGTTTCATCTAAGAATTTGAGAACATAATCGCGTGTGACCGAGGACGCGTTTTCAGCATGATCGTCAAATAGCGGCCGAACGCCGGAATAGGTCGCGACCACGTCGCTCGGTGAAATCTGCTGCTCGAAATAGGTATTTGCGATCGCACAGAGATAGTCGATTTCTTCGGCGGAGGCTGTGACCGCATTTAAATCCCCCGAATAAGCGAGATCAGTGGTGCCAATCAGCGTGAATTTCCCTCGCTCATATGGAATCGCGAAAACGATGCGCCCGTCACCAGCTTGAAAAAAGAAGCAGCGGTCATCGTCATAAAGTTTTGGCACGATGATATGACTGCCTTTGACCAAGCGGACGCTGGGCCGGTTATGCTGCGCGCCAGCCTGTTGTGAAAGCGTGTCGACCCAGGGGCCAGCGGCATTGACCACAGCGCGGGCCTCAATTTTTCGTTCTGTGCGTCCTTCGGGTTGCAGAGTCGCCGTCCAAGTCTCGCCATTGCAGTCCAGTCCAGTGCATTCCGTTCGGGTCAGGATCGTCGCACCGCGATCGGCTGCGTCCATGGCATTAAGGACCACCAAGCGCGCGTCGTCGACCCAACAATCGGAATACTCGAAGCCCTTTACGAAATCCGCCCGAAGCGGTTGAAACACCTTGCTATTATTGCGGTTCAGGGACTTTGTCGGCGGCAAGATTTTGCGCCCTCCGAGATGATCATACAGAAACAAGCCCAAGCGAATCAGCCATGCGGGACGCATGTCCTGGTGATGTGGCAAGACGAAGCGCAGCGGCCAAATAATATGTGGCGCTGCGCGCAATAGAACTTCGCGTTCGATCAGGGCTTTGCGCACCAGGGGGAAGTCATAATGCTCCAAATAGCGCAGGCCCCCATGGATGAGCTTTGTGCTGGCTGAGGAAGTGTGCGCCGCAAGGTCATCTTTTTCGCAGAGCAAGACCCGTAAACCCCGGCCCGCTGCGTCGCGCGCAATGCCAGCGCCATTGATGCCACCGCCGATGATGAACAGGTCGTACAAGATGTGGTCCTACTGTTGCTAAGCACTCGGAAATAGGCCTCCGTATTTTCGTATATGAAAATACCGTGCGCGTATACGAATATTTTTGACCTGGGTTTGATCCCGGTGCGTGTTGCATCAGACGCGATTGGCGCTTTGCAGATATCAACAGTGCAGCGATGGCGCCGGTGAGCTTTTAAGTGACACGTCGTGTAATCCTTGTTAGACGCTGTGTGATGTCCATTTCGCTTGATATCTCTGAACGTGTCGTACTCGTCGATGAGGGGGATTCGCAAATCGGAATCGGCGCAAAGCTTGAAACGCATCAAAGCGGGGCTTTGCACCGCGCATTCTCGATTTTCTTATTTGATGCAGCCGGCCGGACGCTTGTGCAAAAACGAGCGTTGCACAAATACCATTCCGGTGGGAAATGGGCGAATACGTGCTGCGGTCATCCGCGGCCGGATGAGCCGATAAATACCGCCGCCAGGCGGCGTTTGGGCGAAGAGCTAAACATGCGTACGAGCCTCACCATGGGCTTTGTCGCGCGCTACCGCGCCGAATTAGACGGGCAAATGATCGAGAATGAGATTGTCCACGTTTTTCATGGCCGAGCACAGGCGCCGGCGCGTCCAAACCCGGACGAAGCCAGTGATGTCCAGTTTGTCGACCTGGAAGACCTCCGCGATGGGCGCACTATTCCTGTCGCGCAACAAACGGCATGGCTGCGGCATTACCTTCTGCATCATTTCGATGAATTGCAGGCCGTCGCGCGCGGGCCGCGTTCATAATATTGGCGTCACCAATGAAGGTCCTAATAGCGAGACTTGAGCGCCGTACCGAGTTGCCACTGGGCGGCTTTTTTGGTGATGTAAGTCAAGATTGACGATTGGAGGGGTCCTTCTTGCCTGACACTGCATTCCCGTTTTCTGCGATTGTCGGACAGGACTCTCTTAAAGATGCGCTGTTGGTTTCTGCGGTCGACCCGAAGCTTGGCGGCGTTTTGGCGTTTGGCGATCGAGGTACCGGCAAAACCACGATGATCCGTTCACTCGCCGCATTGTTGCCTGAGCAGACCGTGGTCAAAGACTGTCAATTTCGATGTGATCCAAAGCTCCCGGCCGAGTATTGCGAAGCGTGTGAAACCAAGGCTGGCGATGGCGCTCTGCAATCGGTTCAAGAGACGCCGCCGGTGATTGATTTGCCCCTGGGCGCAACGGAGGATCGCGTGCTTGGCGCGATTGATCTCGAGCGCGCGCTTGGGCGCGGTGAGATCGTTTTCGAAGCCGGATTGCTGGCCGCGGCGCATCGCGGCTTCTTATATGTAGATGAGGTCAATCTGCTGGATGATCACCTGGTTGATATCCTGCTTGATGCTGCCGCGTCCGGGATCAACCGGATTGAACGGGAGGGCTTGAGCCTGTCGCACCCGGCACGGTTTGTGTTGATCGGCAGCGGCAACCCAGAAGAGGGTGAGCTGAGGCCACAATTATTGGATCGCTTTGGTCTTTTTGTCGAAGTCTCGACCCCTCATGATGTCGCAGCGCGCGTTGAAATCATCAAACGTCGGCGCGCCTTTGACGAAGATCCAGAAGGCTTTGCAAAAAGCTGGCGTCGTAAAGACGCAGCCTTGCGAAAGCGCATCGTAACCGCCCGCGAACGTCGCCCTGAAGTTGAAACCAGTGATCAGATCCTGGAGCGCTGCGCCGCGTTATGTCTTTCGCTTGGATCGGATGGTCTGCGCGGTGAGTTGGCCTTGATCCGCACGGCAACCAGTTTCGCGGCGCTCGCCGGTAAAGCGCAGGTCGAATTGATTCATCTTCGGCGCGCCGCCCCGCTGGCACTGAGCCATCGTTTGCGCAAAGACCCGCTGGATGAAACCCGTGCCTCAGCAAGGGTGCAACGGGCGGTCGAAGACGTGCTCGGCGCATGACAGACGACTGGGACCGCGCCTGCCTTTGCGCCGTCTTGGGACTGGCCCGGCCAGACCTTTTTGGCGGTGTGATAATTCGTTCCGGGCAAGGGCCGGTTCTTGAGGCTTGGATGGCCCAAGTTGGAGATTTGCTGGCGGAAACGGCCTCGCCGATCATTGTTCCATCATCCGTACCCGAGTCGCGCTTGCACCGCGCTCTCAGCGTCGCGCGATCCTTGCGGGATGGGCGCCCGATCTACCAGTCAGGCTTGCTCGAAGACGCTGCAGGGCGGGTCATGATCGTTCAAGGTGCGGAGCGTTTGCGCAGTGGCGTCGCAACGGCAATCGCAATCACCCTTGACGAAAGCCGACGCGCCCTGGACGAAGCGGTCGCGGTCCTCGCCATTGATGAAGGACGTGACCCCGGTGAAACCGTGCCAAAGGGTCTTGCAGAGCGGCTCGCGTTCCGGGCGGATCTAAATGCGCTGCGTTTGCAAGATGTCTTGGGACTAGGTTTTGAATCGCGCGATGTTTCGCGGGTTCGGCGCCATATCCATGATGCGACCGTCGCGGACGATGACTTAACCAGCATTGCCGCCGCCTGCTTGAGCCTCGGGATTACTTCCATGCGCGTGCCGATTTTCTGCATGCATGCGGCGCAAGGGCTCGCCGCCTTAGAGCGGCGCGAAGCCGTGCAGCCAGACGATATTACGCGCGCCTGTCAATTGATTTTACCGGGGCGTGGCCGGCCCGTGGTCGACCCGCAATCCACGCCGCCGGATCGACCCGATCAGGCTCATCCACCTGACGCCAATGATGACTCTGGTGCCTCGCAGCCGGAGTCCGAAACAAGTGATACCGGCGGCGGCGCGATGGAAGCGCAAATTATTGCTGCGATGGACTCCGCCCCAGTTACGCTGATGGCGCTCCCCAGCAAACGCCAAGTGCGCGACAGATCTGGTGTCTCCGGACGCTCTGGAGCGCACGTGATTGCTTTTGATCGGGGCCGCCCCGATCGCCCCGTACGCGGACAATTCGGACACGGACGAATTGATGTCTTGGCCTCATTGCGGGCCGCGGCACCGATGCAACGCGCCCGCGAAGAGGCCGGGTCTGAAAGCGGTTTGAAAATTCGCAAGTCCGACTTGCGCGTGAAACGCTTCAAACGCCGTAAGCAATCTTCCGTGATTTTTGTGGTCGATGCCTCAGGGTCGGCCGCGATGCATCGCATGGCCGAGGCCAAGGGTGCTGTCGAGCGATTGCTCTCGCAATGCTATGCGCGGCGCGATTTGGTGTCGCTGATTTCATTCGCGGGTGACCATGCGACACCGATGCTGCCGCCATCGCGATCTCTGGTACGCGCACGGCGGCAAATTTCGGACTTGGCGGGCGGCGGCGCGACCCCGCTCGCGCACGCCTTGGTCGAGGCATTTCAACTCGCACGCGCGGAGCAAGATCGCGGGCGGACGCCCTTTCTTGTTTTCTTGACCGATGGGCGGGGGAATATGACGCTCGAAGGCGAAGCGGATCGCCGCGCCTCACAAGCCCAAGTCTCGCGCCTGGCGCGAACGCTGATCAAGGACCGGTTCGCCGCGGTGTTCTTCGACACATCGCGCCGGCCTGACCCAAGAGGGCGCGCCTTGAGCGCTGATCTTGGGGCGCAATACCAATTCTTGCCCAATGCCGACGGCGAAACGGTGTCGCGTGTTGTCCGACAACGCATCGGATCGAGATAGGCGGAGGACCATGCCGAAGCGTGTTGATCCACCGCGGGCACGTTACGGTGATCCAGACTGGGAGACGGATGGCGCGAATTGGCCACGGTCCGCCGACAGCGTCTTCTATCGAGTGGGCGGATTTGTCTGGCACGTTCAACAAACCGGGACCGGACCAACGGCGGTGCTTCTGCACGGCACCGGCGCAGGCACGCATTCATGGGCGCCAATGATCCCCAAGCTTGCGGATCGCTTGACGTTGATCACGGTCGATTTGCCAGGGCACGGCTTTACGCAAAGCCCGCGCGCGTTTCGACCGAGCCTTCCGAACATGTGCCGCGCCTTGCAAGCGTTGTTTGCGGAGTTGAAACTACAGCCCGATCTCATCATCGGTCACTCGGCCGGCGCAGCGATTGCGATTCATCTTGTCGCACGCCACCGACAAGCACCGAGCCTGTTGGTCTCCATCAATGGCGCGCTCAAACCTTTTGACGGGATGATGCGAACATTGGCGCCGACCATTGCCAAAGTGGTGAGTTTTGGCGGTCTCGCCGCGCGCTTGGTGTCGCGCACGTCATCGGGCGATGATGGCGTGCGCAAACTGATTCAAAACACCGGATCGGATCCGGAAAGAGTCGCGATTTCGCCTTATGCAAAGCTGCTCCGGCGGCGCGGCCACATTCAAGGCGCATTGCAGATGATGGCGCATTGGGATCTCACATACATCCTTGAGGATTGCTCGAAGCTCTCAATGCCGATTGTGTTCGTTGCGGCCGAGGGGGACAAAGCGGTGCCACCCGAGGTATCAAAACACGCGACTCGACAGGCCGCGTTTGGGACCTATTTCGAGCTTCCGTCGCTCGGTCATCTTGCTCATGAAGAAGATCCGGCCCGCGTCGCAGAGATCATTTTGAACGCCTTGGATCGGATCAAAGTGAAACCGTAAGACAAAGACGGCGCCGAAAGAAACCTCTAGGTTGCTGCAGGGAGGGCCCCATATGACCACGCTGCTAAAGGACCATCCAAAACGGTTTGAGCTGAGCAATGAAGTCCATGCCCGTCCGCCGCATCCGATCACCGCTCCGGCGAAAGTGTCCTGTATTGCCTTAAAAACGGAGCGGCCCTTTCACGATGATGATCGGGCCTATATCGACACTCTCGCAGCGCGCTATGGCGGCGCGCCACCAGAGCGCGGCAAGAAGTATCATATTATTGATATAGACGGGGCGGTCTTGGTTTGGGAACACCATACGGAGTTCATTCGCTATACGGTGATTGTGAATGATACGGACGGCGCACCTGAGACGGCTTTACAAATTCTGCCCGAAGACTGGCTCGCCGATATGCCAGGCGAACTGATCAGTGCCGTACATCTTACCATCGCCAAAGCGGCAAATCATGAAGAGATGATCAGCACAGCCCAGGCGCAAATCGCTTCCGATACGATCATCGGCGCCGAAGTTGCGGGTGGCTTGGGCGTCGTCGCAACCGACTTCCGTCTAAAGGAGGATGGCTTTAGCCGGTTCATTGTGATGGAGAATGGCCTATCCGGAACGCATATGGGTCGCACCGTGCAAAGCCTGCTGGATATCGAAACCTATCGCGTTATGGCGCTTCTGGCGCTGCCAATGGCCCAAGAATTGATATTGAAGCTCTCTCGTTGGGAATTTGCGCTCTCGCAAATCACGTCTGAGATGTCGGAATCACAGGACGACACAGACACTGATTTGCTTGAGCAATTGACGTCGCTCCAAGCGGCAATCGAGCTCGGCTATGCGCAAAGTCAGTTCCGCTTCGGGGCGGCTTCGGCCTATTACGCCTTGGTTCAAAGACGCACCTCGGAGCTGCGAGAATCTCGGGTGCAGAATATGCAGACTTTTGCCGAGTTTATCGAACGGCGGTTGGCGCCGGCCATGCGCACCAGCGGATCGGTCGAAAACCGGATGCGCACTTTGTCGCAACGCGTCGACCGCGCGACGCAGCTTTTATCAACCAAAGTCAACATTACGCTGGAGCAGCAAAACCAATCTTTGATGGAAAGTATGGATCGCCGCGCAGCGCTTCAATTGCGCTTGCAGCAAACGGTTGAAGGCCTCTCGATTGCGGCGATCAGCTATTATCTCATTGGCATCGTGAATTATATCGCCAAAGGCGTAAAATCGATCATTCCTGAATTGCAAGTCGACTTAGTCACCGGGATCTCCGTCCCGTTCGTGCTTGGCCTCACGGCGCTTGGCGTGTGGCGGATGCGGCGCCACCTGGCGGAGTTGGACCCACCCGAAAAACGAGACTAAACACTTGCACTACACAACCATTCAGTGTTGAGTGAACCGTATGGGACTCGTAGCGGACCTCCAGCTTGATCATGACCAGCGCGCACAAGCGCCGCATGCCTTAGTGATCGGGTCCGGGTTTGGCGGCCTCGCGGCCGCTGTACGGCTGGCTGGCAAGGGCTATCGGGTGACGGTGGTTGAAAAACTCGATGGACCCGGGGGCCGCGCTTATACCTATCATCAGGATGGTTTTGTATTTGATGCCGGACCGACCTTGATCACCGCACCGCATATTTTTGAAGAGGTGTGGCAATCGGTGGGCGGCACGATGTCGGACGATGTCGATATCCGGCCATGCGATCCGTTTTACAAAATTCGCTTCGATGATGGCGACGTGTTCACCTATTCAGATGATCATGATGCGATGCGCGCGGAAATCGCGCGGATCTCTCCTGCTGATCTGGACGGGTTTGATCGCTACCTCAAGATGAGCCAACGCATCTATGAAGTGGCCTTCGAGAAGATGGGCGGTGTTCCGTTTCACAGCTTTGCTTTCACCATGGCGTGCTTCGTGGATCTGGTGAAACTCGGTGGGTACAGATCTGTCCATCAGAAAGTCAGCGACTATTTCAAGCATCCAAAATTGCGCATGGCATTTAGCTTCCATCCGCTATTTATCGGCGGAAACCCATATTCGACCACCGGCTTTTATTGTTTGATTGCGCATCTCGAGCGCACGTTTGGCGTACACTACGCGGTTGGCGGGACAGGGGCTGTGATCCGCGGCTTGGTGCGTTTGCTGGAGTGCAATGGCGGTCAAATCCGCTACAACAGTCCGGTCAAATCTATTCTGACAGACGGCGATCGGGCCACCGGTGTCGCGCTTGAATCCGGCGAACACATCGCCGCGGATATCGTGGTCTCAAATGTTGATCCGGCTTGGACTTATCGTGAGTTCCTGTCCGATCATAAGCGCAAACGCTGGAGCGATCGTAAGATCCGCTCCGTCGAGTATACGATGAGCCTATTCGTTTGGTATTTCGGTACGGATCGCAAATATGAGGATGTCGGCCATCATTCGATTTTGCTCGGGCCGCGCTATAAAGGCCTGCTCGATGACATCTTTTCGCACAAGCGGATCACGAAGGACTTTAGCTTATACTTACATCGGCCGACCGACCACGATGCGAGCCTCGCGCCGGAAGGTTGCGATACATTCTATGCGCTCAGTCCGGTGCCGAATTTGGCCTCCGGAACCGATTGGGAGGCGTTTGGAGAGTCTTACCGACAGCGCGTTCAAAAGCGCCTAGAGGAGACGGTGCTGCCCGGTCTGTCCGACCATATCGTCACCTCGCGGATCTTAACGCCGCAAGATTTTCTCGACCGCTACAGTTCCTATCAAGGCGCGGCCTTTGCGATGGAGCCGACCCTGTTCCAAAGCGCCTATTTCAGACCTCATAATCGGAGCGAAGAGTTGAAGGGCTTGTATATGGTAGGCGCCGGCACCCATCCTGGCGCCGGTGTGCCGAGCGTCACTTTATCGGCCAAAATCGTCGCGGATTTGGTGCCTGATGCGGTCGACTATCCCGCCTCCGATCTCGCGACGCCATTAGCGGTTCGCCAATAAAGCCTCAGCGGCAAGCCGACCAGACATCGTCGCCATCGGGACGCCAGCGCCCGGATGCGTTGATCCGCCGGCTAAGAATAGTCCCTTAATCGATGTCGCGGCGCCAGCGCGTTCGAAGGTCGCGAACGGTCCATGATTGGCTCGGCCATATAGCGCCCCGCCGGTGCCGGGAAACAGCGTGTGAAAGCCACTTGGTCCGGTTGGCGCTATGGGTGCATCCCGCTCAAGCTTGAGACCAAATGAGTCAAGATATTCCCAAACGCGATGCCGGTATTGATCTTCGGTTTCTTCGGGAAGGGGGCGTTGATCTCCATCGGCGGGCGCATTGACAAGGATCAGCAAACGCTCGCGTTCACCAGGCGCAATCGGTCCGCCGCGATCCTGTGCGCAAATGTAAACCGTCGGCGCTGTTGGGACCGTGCGCTGTTTGAAGACTTGGTCGAACTCTCGTGCATACGCATCGGAGAAAAACACAGTGTGATAGTCAAGATCAAAGCCTTGGACCTTGGCATGCGTGCACCAGGTAAGCGCCGACGATGATCGTTTCGAGGCTTTCGTCACAGGCGCTGCGGAGGTTAAATTCGCGCCGAGCAAGCCTTGGCCGAGCGCCGATGCGTCGCCGTTGAAAACAATCGCATCGGCGGGCAGGTCTTCGCCGGTTTGCAAAACCACACCGCGCACTTTGCCGCGATCAATGTCAATCGATTTGACCCTTTCGCCCAAGCGGATCGTCGCGCCATTGCGCTGAGCGATGTCCGCCATGGCGTGTGCGACCGCCCGCATTCCGCCATCGACCAACCAGACCCCATCTTGCTCAACATGCGCGATCAGCATCAAAGTCGCGGGCGTCAAATAAGGCGACGAACCGACATAAGTGGCGTAGCGCCCAAACAATTGCCGTAAGCGTGGATCGCTAAAATAGGATTCAAGGCGCGCATTATACGTCTGGAAGGGACGGGTGCGCCAAAGGGCGCCGATCCGGTTCAGGCCGACGCGGCGCCCTAAGCTCAACGGATTGGGTTTTTGTGCCGCAATAAAGGTCTCCTTTAAGGTCTCGAAAACGTCGCGACTATCGGCGCAAAAGCGTTCATAGCCGGTCGCATTTTCAAGATCCGAGAACGCACCAATCGCGTCTTTAGAGCGATCAATATCGGCCCAGAGATCGAGCTGGCTGCCATCTTGCCAGCTATGCCGGGCGAGGCGCGTGGCCGGTTTTAGGCTCAACTCCGAGGCAAGGTCCGCCCGTGAGCGTTCGAACAAAGCCTCAAAAATCCATCGCATCGTGAAGACGGTCGGACCGGCATCAATGCCTTTGCCATCGACCTGGATTTGCCGCATTTTTCCGCCGACCGCGTCACCTTGTTCGATCAAAGTGACCGCAAGGCCCGCGGACGTCAGATCCATTGCCGCTGCGAGCCCGCCAGCGCCGGCGCCGATGATAATGACGCGCTTCGTCGAGCTCATCCGGTTTGCACAGAACGTGGCCGTCGGCGCGGTCGAGTGACTTGCCTCTGATGATAGAGGATCAAGACAAGCCCCGTGATCAAAGGCACCGCCCACAAAATAGGCGCCAATGCCAATTCTGGAATCAAGCGCACCGCGCCGAACGCAAAGAAGGCGGTGTACACGGAGATGCCAGTCCCGACTAAAGCCTTGATATGCTCCGTCAGCCATTCCAATGGCCCGGGCTGCTTGCGCATCATGAACCAAAGATTGGTCCCCACCGTGGCAAAGCCGACAAAGGCGATGCCGATCATCATTGGTTGTTGGATCGCGATGCCCTGCCAGACGCAATTCGCGGAGGCGATAAAAAGCGCGCCTTGGAAGGCGAGATTATGCCACGCTAAATTGCGCTCATGCGCGCCGCGATTTCGAATACATAGCCATCCATACCAGGTCAGGTTCAACGTTAGGATCGCTAAATAGAGCATCATCCAACCAAAGATCCCGCGAATGAGAACCGGGTCTGAAAAGGTCTCATGCTCAACCAGTTTCGGATGCGTTGCGATCGGGTCTATGAGCGTCAGGGTTGCCATGCCAACCGCGCAGCTGGCTGTGACCAGCATCATCACGACGAACGCTTTGCCCCAGGCTTTGTGGATTTTGGTGCCCTTGCCGCCCAAAACCGGGACCCAAAAACTGATCAATCCAGGCGCACCGAAAACGATGTGGAGGAGGATAAGCGTTTCAAATAAATGCAGATATGACATGGCTATGTTAGGCGATGTACAGATAAATGATGGGAAGGATAAGGGCGCGGGCGATGATCGGAAATGAAACAGATTTCGTGCCGCCGCGGCCATCCAAACTTTGGTCGGTGGCAGCTTTGGCGCGAACGATCAAGCAGGGCGATGGTGACCTGTTGAGCCTTCTCCCGGGCAGCGCGTTCCGGATGGGGATCGGGACTCTTGGCTATTCGCGGCGATCGATTTTCTTGCTGAATGATCCGGATCTGATCAAACAGGTCTTGTCCGATGATGGGTCGGTGTTTCCGAAGAGTGATCTGATGGTCAACGCGCTGGAGCCGCTGATCGGTCAATCGATCTTCGTCACCGATGGCGAGACTTGGCGCCGTCAGCGCAAAATGATCGATCCTGCATTTTCGCACATGCGTCTCAGTGTTGCCTATGAGTCGATGCAGGCCGCGGTGGAGGACCGTCTCGCATGGCTCGCCGAAATGGCAGAAACTGGGGCGCCGTTTTCGCTCGATCTGGCGATGAGCCATCTGACCGCTGATGTCATCTGCCGCACTGTGTTCTCGATTTCGCTCGACACCACGATCGCCAAAGACGTGTTTGAAGACTTTGTGATCTTCGAGCGCGATGTTGCGCAGGTTAAAATCTGGCGCTTGATCGTCGATCCCGCCTGGACCGCGGCGCGTCAGACCGAGCAGGTCTTGTCCGCCTGTGCGCGCATTCGCAAACATCTTGGCGATTTGACAGATACCCATCTGGAAGACCGACAGGGCCGCTTCGACGACATTGCCAGCGCCGTGATCGGGGCGCGGGACGAGCGGACCGGTGCCGCCTTCACACGCGACCAATTGATTGACCAATTGGGCGTGTTTTTCCTGGCCGGACATGAAACCAGCGCCAGCGCTTTGACCTGGGCGTTTTACATATTGGCGGTACGTCCAGAAATCCGGGCCCGGGTTCGCGCTGAGGTGCTGGACCGAATTGGCCATGGCTCCATCGATATGAAAAGCGTGCGTGACCTGCCTTATGTCCGGAGTTTCTTCAAAGAGGTGCTGCGTCTCTATCCCCCCATCACCTTTATGCCGCGGGTGGCGGAGAAGCCGGTTCAACTTGGCACTCGCAAATTGCGGCGCGGCGCTTTGGTCATGATTGCGCCCTGGACCTTGCATCGTCACGAGCGGTATTGGCCCGAGCCGGACCGATTTGATGCCGAGCGATTTTTTGGCGCGCGCGAGCGTGAGATCCAGCCCGGTACGTATCTGCCATTTGGACAAGGCCCGCACACGTGTATCGGTGCCGGGTTCGCAACCCTTGAAGCCGCTTTGATCATTGCCAGTCTGGTCCGCGAGTTTGACTTTGAGATTGTCGGCGACCAGGCGGTGCGCCCAGTCGCGCGTCTGACCACGCGGCCGACAGAAGAAATCAGTATCCGGGTTCGGCGCCATAATAACTGACCTCCTCTTGCCCTGATATGTTTGAGTTGGGGCCCCGCCATACAATGTCCCGCGTGGCCGCATCTGCCAATGGAATCCCTTCGAAAAGACCAGGACGGATCGTGTCCCAAGACATTGGCGTCATCAAAAAGAAGGGGAGGGGATCGCGCCAATCGAAGACGATATCTTTCGTTGTCAGCACCTTCCCGAGCAGCTTGAAATAGGTCAGCGGTTGCGTGATCGCGCCGACCGCAACCGTCAGGGCGGAATGGGCGTCTTGAAAGGTCTTCTTCGGTTTGAACCGGAACGCGTGAACATCGCCTCCCGTGACCGCAGCGGCGAGGTCATCGCGATCGATCAAATGGACGCCGCTGGTGACTCTCGGATTACACTCGATGGCAAACGGCATGCCTTGATCGTCGATGAAAAAGTCGAACGAAATGAATCCGTCATAAGCCTCTGCGGCGATAAACTCGGCAATCCAGCGCTCAACGCTCGGCAAAGTCTGAACTCGCTTAAAGCGCACTGATACAGTGCCAAGATAGACATCGCCTTCATACAGCGCGGTGACTTGGACTTTGCCTTTGCGGGCCATGGAGAAACTGCTGATTTGTCGTCCATATAAGCGGCGTTGGACGAGCTTGTCGGGCTGCGCATCTTGATCTGAGAGGGGTTGTCCGCGCGATCTAAGCGCGACGCCAAGGCCAGAGCAGCCATGCATCGGTTTGATCACATAATCGCAGCGGGCCGCGAGGTCTCTGGCGGCCTCGGTATCCGCCGCATAAGTCTCTGGCGCCGCAAATCCCAAGGCTTTGCACTTCTGCGCGAAGGCGAGTTTATCATGCAGCTGGGCCATGGTCTCGAAGCTTGGACCATAAAGCCGCGTTCGTGTGGGCAGACGCGATGCCAACCGACTGGCATACAGCGCCTCTTCCGAGACCGGTACGACAAGATCAATCGCGTCGCGCTCGATGATTTCTAAAAGGTCTTGAAGATATTGCTCCAGATCCGAATTCGGCGCGGTGACCTGATATGATTTGGCGATCGCGCGTGACGGCTTTGATAAGTGCCAGCGAAAAGGGTCGGCGATGATCACGCGGTGCCCCGCCCCATGAAGGCTACGCGCCAGTTCGAGGCCCTTTGCGAGTCGCCCAAGCGTCAGCAGAATATTCATGGTCTCCGCCGATCGTTTTGAGCCCTCTCGGCACCGTCGACACTGCTGCCTCCCATGACGGTCATTCAGAAAGTCCTTGCGCTTGCGCTCCGCTTTCTAGAGTATGACACCATATCTGGACGATTGATAGTGTCAGGCTAGATTGACGGTTCGGAGGAGGCAAGCTTTGCGAAGCTTTGGAATGAGTCGGGGCGTCTAATGGAATCAGCAGTCGGATTTCCAGGGGACTTTGATTATTGCCGACGGGTCATTAAGGACGGGTCGAAGAGTTTCCACTTCGCGTCGCTTCTGTTGCCAAATGATATCCGACAAGCCGCCTTTGCGACCTATGCGTTTTGCCGCGTGGCAGACGATGAGATTGATTTAGGGGCAGACCCGATCCGGGCGCTGGAAGACTTGTCCGAACGCCTGGATCGCATTTATCGCGGCGCCCCACGAGATCACCCTGTCGATCGCGCCTTTTCCAGTGTGGTTCGGACATATGATCTGCCGCGCACTCTGCCGGATGCCTTGCTTGAAGGGATGCGCTGGGACACGGAAAGCCGCCAATACCAATCTCTAGAAGATTTACAGGCCTATGCCGCGCGCGTGGCTGGAACGGTTGGCGCAATGATGACCGTTTTGATGGGCAATCGTACACCCGTGGCGGTGGCCCGCGCCTGTGATTTGGGCTCGGCCATGCAGCTGACCAATATTGCCCGCGATGTCGGCGAAGATGCGCGGGCAGGTCGGCTTTATTTGCCGGTGCAATGGTTGCAAGACGCGGGGCTCGACCCGAGCAGCTTTCTCGCCGCCCCGCAGGCGACGGAAGGCATGCGGGCCGTGGTCAAACGGTTACTTGAATTGGCGCAACCGATTTACGAGCGCGGCCTATCCGGCGTGTCCTTGCTGCCGCAATCCTGCCAAACCTCAATCCTGGCAGCTGGGAAAATCTATCGCGAGATTGGAGAAGAAATCCGGCGGCGTGATTATGATTCGATCACCCAGCGCGCCGTTGTTTCAAAGCGCCGCAAAGTCCGCCTGCTCGCGGAAGCGGCATTCGAAACGCGTCTCGCGCCATCGCAAGACGCCGCGCTGGAAGCGTCACGGTTTCTGGTCAGAGCGATTGATGATGCGGGCACAGCCGCTATCGATCCGATCTCTCCGACGCGCGTGAATTGGACCATCGACTTGTTCATGCGACTGGAGAAGCGCGAGCGCAGCTATTAAGTCTATCCAATGATCGAACATGCTGGCCTTTTGATAGAATTGTTCCTGGTTCTGGGCGTGGTCTGCGGGCTTGCCTTTTGGGACTATTTGAAAACCTCAAAAGAGCTTGAAAAAACCCGGGCGCGGGAAGCCGAAGCTAAAGCGAAAGCCGCGGCATCCGAAACGGCAGCAGAGCCTTAACCAAGGGCGATCGCAAGCGTTTGCAAGACAGGGTCTCATGCGCGGTCAGACCCGCAGCACGGTCGGCATATTCGAGCAGCGAGCGGCTGTAAAAGGGCGTATCTTCTAGCGTTTGGGCGAGTCGCGGTGTGGCGTCACCCAACTTCCCGGTGCGACGTCGAATTTGCCAAATCGCGCTGGCATTGAGGTCATAGGAGGGGCTGAGTGGGGCTGGGCGGATTTGACCATCAGGGGCGATCCTTAGGTCCAGGCTTTGCTGCGCAGCTGCAACCGGATCGGTCACATAGCGAATCAGCGTGTCGCCATCGCGCAGCGGCGTGCGTGACCAATCCCAATAGTCGAAGCCTGCAGTCACCGGCTCAAGCCCATAATTGGCGTCAACATAAGCGCTGCCCTGCCAGGACAATTCTGGAGCTGTGAAGTCGACGGTGATCTGCGCGTGTGTGCAGGCCGGTGCCCAAGCGTGTTTGGCTTCTGGGTCAAGCGGGAAGGCCTGACGGTTTTCATAGGGCATGTCGATTGTTACGCGGCCTTTGATCCGGCGCGGCAATGGCGCGCCAATTTCATCAAATGTCAGGGCAAGGCCCTGCGGTGTGCGTTCAATTCGGCTGTTTCCAGTCTCATAAGAGGTCTGCGTGCGCCGGGTATCTTTTGCGCCGCGCTCGGTCATGCTCCAACGCTGGGGCGGTCCGTAAAGCGCGACATTGATCGCGCAATGATCGGCCGGATCTTGCCATTTACGCCACGCATAATAGGGCGAGAAGACGCTGCCGACGAAGACGATAATGACGATTGCATGGCGATGGTCGGCGCTAACGCCATCCATATACCACCAGGCATAGCCGCCCGGTGGCGGTGTGTAGTCGAAGCGAAAGCCGAATGGATCTGCCGCAGGCGCGAGGTCATCTTGGCGCCGCGACGGGCGTGCCGTTGGGCCAGCGGATGGACTCGATTTCAACACGCGAGCACATTCCTTGTCACCGCTAGCATGTCATCCTCCGCCGCGTCTCCGTTCCGTTTGTCATCTCGTATTGACACAAAAAAATGTACACATAAAGTGACATACGGGAGGCCCTATGACCCTAGAGACCCAAATCAATTTCTGTCTTGAGCAGGCATTGGCCTTCAAAGCAGACGATAAGTGCCCGCCAAAACTCAAAGCCGCTTTGCGCCATGCGGTCTTTCCGGGCGGCGCGCATGTGCGGCCGAAATTATGTATCGCGGTCGCCAATGCCTGTGAGCCAGGGGCCGATTTGTCAGACGCAATGGCCGCGGCAACCGCCTTGGAACTGTTGCACTGCGCCTCGCTGGTTCATGATGATTTGCCGTGCTTTGACGATGCCGACCAACGGCGCGGCAAACCGACCGTGCACGTCAAATTCTCTGAAAGCCTCGCTGTGTTGACCGGTGATGCGCTGATCGTCTTAGCCTTCCAAACTTTGGCGCGACGGGCGACGACGTATTTCCGCGAATTGACCCTTGTCATGTCGGACGCAACGGCACCGCCAAATGGCATCGCTGCTGGGCAGGCCTGGGAAGATGAAGCGCAAGTCGACTTGCATGCCTATCATAATTCGAAAACGGCGGCTTTGTTCATCGCCGCCACGCGCGCTGGCGCAGTTGCGGTTGGTGCCAATGATCATGAGTGGCGAGCGCTCGGCGAAAACCTTGGTCTCGCCTATCAAATTGCCGATGATTTGCGGGACGCCGTGCTCAGCCCGCAAGAGCTGGGCAAACCGGCAAAGCAAGACGTTCGCAATTGTCGGCCGAGCGCAGTTGAGTCCTATGGCGTGGGGGGCACCTATCGCCGCTTGCGGGATGCCATAGAGGCGGCCGCCAGCTCTGTTCCAGCGTGTGCCGGGACAGAGAGTCTGCGCCAATTGATCCACGCCCAAGCCATTCGATTGACGCCGGAACAGCTCGTTCAAGACGTCGCCTAGGCGGGCGCGCAAATGCCCGGCGATTCGGTTTTAGATCGTGTCAAAAAGGCCCGTTCTTCTTTAATAGCGAATGCCAAGTTCCAGAAGTTCTGCACCGGATTTTGGCCAACTCGTTTCTTAGCGCGGGCCAAAGCGGCGGAGGTATTCGATCTGTGCGCTGGCTTTGTTTACACACAAGTTCTGTTCGCCTGCGTGCGCTTGGATCTATTGCAATTTGTCCGTGATGAG
>JBCCXW010000070.1:0-17481 GCA_039191105.1 Pseudomonadota bacterium | reverse complement strand
AACTCGGTCCGCAATCCAAACTTCATATGGTTTTCAACTTGCACCAGGGTCGCTGCGGCGTCGCGTCGATGCGGGCCATCGTAGAGACCATAGTGCCACGCCGCTGTATACGTGCTGCCATCGAAATTATCGACGCCCTGCAAAAGGATCTCGACATCATAGCTAAGCTGTTCGCAAAGCCCACGACCGGTTGCCGCAAGATCGAGACCTGAACGCAAAAGAATGGCGGGTGACTGAATCGCATTGGCGCCGAGCACGATGTGATCGCCAGTGATGTGTTGGTCTTTCCCGCCGTGTTCGAATACGACACCCCGCGCCAGGCCGGCCTGCACATCGATTTCTTTGACTTGCGCGTTCAGAATCAAGTCCACACGTTCGCTTTGGAACACATCGCCGAAGCCGTTATAGGCATCGAACTTGGCATTGACGGGACACAGCCCACACACCGCGCTCGCGCAGCAACGATTGCGGGTCGACGTCGCTCGCGATGCCCGCGCCGTTGCGACCGGAAAATACGTCTCAGGCATCGCTGCCATCATGATTCGATCAGGCGTGCTTAATCGATGCGGCGGCAGCGGAAAGGCGCCCGATCGCGGCGCGACTTTCGAGATTGAGTCGGACCCAGAAATTTGCATGATTTTTTCAGCGTGCAGGTAATAGGGTTCGAGCGCATCATAATCGAACGGCCAATCTTCCAAAACGCCATACTCGGATTTCATCCGGAAATCATTCGGTAAGAAGCGCGGCGTTTGTCCCCACCAACAATTGGTTCCGCCGCCTAACCCGATCGTATACCGCCAGGCTTTCGACCCGATTTCCTGATGGCAATCAGTCGATGCAATCGTGCTGCTACGACGATCCATTCTTTGCTGTTCTGGCGGGCGATCATCGCCCCACTCGACCAGCGCGACACGGCCATGTTCAGTGGTGTCCAAATAGTGTTTCAGGAAAAACAGGCTGCCAAACCCAGATCCAATCACGATGATGTCATAGTGGCTCATCTGCGTCCCCAATAACGGCACGCGCGCCCCCGCGTTTGACCTTAGATTGGCGTATCACCATCGGGTTTGAATAGGGCTAATGAGATCCGTGCAATTTGATCGTGCCGACTTAACCTGGATCAGCCTAAATCGCCAATGTTTGTTGCAGCGCCCTCGACCAGCCCTGCAGCAGGGTTTGGCGCTCCGCAGCCGACATTTGCGGATCGAACCGTCGGCCAGGGGCTTTGCGGGCCGCCCAATCCTGCTCGCTGATCCAGCCGAGCTGCATCGCCGCGAGCGCCGCCGCACCAAGCGCAGTCATTTCCATGAAATCGGGGCGCTCAACCGGTCGATCGCAAATATCAGCAATGAACTGCATCAGCCAATCATTTGCAGCCATACCACCATCGACGCGCAATATGTCAATTTCAGCGCCGTCGGCCTCAAACGCCTGCAAGAGATCACACGTTTGATAGGCCGCCGATTCCAGACCCGCACGGACCAAATGCTCGGCGCGGGCCGCCCGGGTTAGTCCGGTAATTGTACCGCGCGCGTCGGCCGCCCAATGTGGCGCGCCCAGCCCGGTGAATGCGGGCACCAAAAAGACCCCTCCATTGCTGGACAGCACAGCGGCCTTTGTTTCACTTTCAGCGGCATCGCTGATTAGACCAAGGTCATCGCGAAGCCATTTGATCACTGTACCAGCGTTAAAAATGGCGCCTTCTAATGCATAAGTTGATGTCCCGCCCTCGATCCAATAGCCGAGCGTGCCAAGCAGACGGTGACCAGAGCTCGGGCGCGTCTCACCCGTATTTGCGACTAGAAATGCGCCCGTTCCATATGTGATCTTGGCGGTGCCTGGCCGCAAACAAGCTTGTCCAACGAGCGCCGCCTGTTGGTCTCCAATCGCTGACAGAATTGGGATAGACTGCCCAAAAATGGTCGCTTCTGTCTCGCCCAATCGTGCGCCGCTGGGGGTCACGTTCGGCAGCAAGCCCTCAGGGATATCGAACAAAGACAGCATCTCGGCCGACCAGGACGCATCCGTTTCCAAGGTCAGTGGAAAAAGAAGCGTGCGCGAGGCATTGGTGATATCTGTGATATGCTGCGCGCCGCCCGTCAGGCGCCAGATCAAGAAGGTCTCCACGGTACCAAACGCAAGCGACCCAGCCTCTGCACGGGCGCGCGCGCCTTCGATATGATCTAACAACCACGCAATTTTGGTTCCTGAAAAATACGGATCGATCAGCAGTCCCGTCTCGGATTGGACGGCAGGTTCATGGCCTGCTTCCTTCAGCTGCTGACAGACGGCTGCCGTTCGTCGGTCCTGCCAGATAATTGCTGGCGCGATCGGCGTACCCGTGTCGCGATCCCAAACCACAACCGTCTCGCGCTGATTTGTGATCCCAAGACCGGCAATACGGTCAACTCCGCCCGCGGCCGCGATTGCGTCTTGGCAAACAGCGACGGTTTTCTGCCAAATCTCTTCGGCATCCTGTTCCACCCATCCATCATTTGGGTAGGTCAGCTCAACGTCCATTTGCGCTTGCGCGACCGGTTCGAACGCCTGGTTGAAAACCAGTGCGCGAGTCGATGACGTGCCTTCATCAATCACCAGAATAAGGTCGGCGTCGGCCATGCGGTCCTCCGTTCATTTTCGCCGCCGTTTAGCCTGCTTGAGCGCGAAACGCTATTTCTGATTTTGCGCACGCGCGCGCGTGGTTCGGCTCGGCCGCGCTGTTAAGATCGCTCGCGTCGCGCCTCAAGCCGCGGGGGCAGCGTCAATCACTTCGAGCTGCGCGGTTCGCCGACCGTTCCAGGTGTTTTCTTTGAGACGAGAGGCAAGATGGACCCGGCCACGCTTCAGCAGGCCGTCGCCCAGAGGCGTGCCGAGGCATCTCCAAACCAAGGCCTCGATGCGGGCACCAGCTGTTTCGACCGTGAGCTTTAGATGATTTTCCCCAATTTGGCGCGTATGGGTGATTTCGACATCCCGTAGGGCGAAAACCGGTTCAGGCGCGGCCTGACCAAACGGTCCGATGGTCTGGATCGCGTCATGGGTTTCTGTTGTCACCTGCTCGGGGGCCAATAGCGCGTCTAGACACAGTTCTTTCGCCGCGGCACGTGCTTCGCGAAATTCTGCCATGTGCTTTTGCATCCAGCTGATCAGGCCTGGCACCTGGTCCGGGCTCAGGCTCAGCCCCCCCGCCATGGCATGGCCGCCGCCCGATAGAATGACTCCCGCCTTGGCAGCCGTCGCAATCGCGTCACCAATATTGACGCCGCGGACCGATCGCGCCGACCCCTTTGCGACAGGCCCAAGACCTTGCCCCCAACCGATCACAATGGACGGCAGGTGAAAGCGGTCCTTCAGTCGACCCGCCACAATCCCTATCACACCTGGGTGCCAACCTTCGCCAGCGGCGATCAACACGCCCGTCTCCGGGGTCTGATCAAGCTGCTTCTGCGCCGCAATGGTGGCTTGCTCTAGAATCGCGCTTTCAACCGCTTTGCGCTCATCATTATGCGCGTGCAGACGCTCGGCGAGCGTGATCGCCTCTTGTCGGTCATCGGTGGCGAGAAGCTTGGCGGCAAGCCATGGATCGCCAACCCGTCCGCCGGCATTCAAGCGAGGACCGAGGATAAATGTCGCGTGATACACGCTCTCAATTTTTCCAATCCCGGCAATATCGGCGAGCGCCCGCAAGCCTGTATTGCCACCCCGCTCCAGGATCTTTAGCCCCTGTTTAACGAAAGCGCGATTGACGCCTTGCAAGGGAGACATGTCACACAGCGTACCAAGGGCGCACAGGTCTAGCCAGTTCAGAATATCTGGCAAGCCTTGGGCCGGCGCCACGCCGCGCTCGCGGGCCAGTTTGTTTAGCGCAGCAACAAACACATAAACCACACCGGCGGCGGCCAAATGCCCCTGCCCGCTTGTATCATCGGCGCGGTTTGGGTTTACCAGGGCCGCGCATGGTGGCGGGGTTGCGCCCATCAAATGGTGGTCGATGACAATGACCGGCAATCCAATCGATTGGGCTTCGATGAGGGCCTGCGTCGCGGCGGCGCCGCAATCGACCGTGATGACGAGATCCGCCCCCTGGTCTTTCAGGTGTCGAAATGCCTCGGGGCTGGGGCCATAGCCTTCGGTCAGTCGATCCGGAACATAAAGCCCGATATCGCGTCCCCAGGCCCGAAAGTAACGGGTTAAGATCGCCGAACTCGTCCCCCCATCGACATCATAGTCAGCAAATACCGTGACCCGCTGCCCCTCTATTATGGCATCGAGCGTCAGCGCCGCCGCTTTCATCATATCTTGAAAACTCGCCGGATCCGGGAACAGCGCGCGCAGCGTTGGGTTGAGGAAAGTCTCGATGTCGCCAGGCGCGATACCGCGGGGCGCCAGAAGCCGCGCCAATAGGTCATTGCCATTGAGGTGCATCGCGAGCTGTCGCACGGCGGGCTCATCGGGAGCGCGAAGCGCCCAAGAGCGATCACTATACGACGTCGCCACAATTTTTCCCTTTGCCGTCATGGGTATCGATTTGGCGAGAGTCGTCGGCAATTGAAACGATCCTGGATTAAAACGCGTTGCGCGGCGCTTCAGCCAATTGATCGGGCGCCCTGATGACCCAGAAGGCGATCGTGCCGAGCAGGCCTGCGCCGGTGCCGACCAATAGAATCAGCGTCGTGCCGCCGATATCATCAAGCCGCCCGACCATCACACCGGAAGCGATCGTTCCAACACTGATCAAGGCGAGGTACAGCGCATACTGCGTCGCCGCGACGCTCAAATCACACATGCGCATCGCCGTCGCATAAGTCGCGACACGCGTCAGCGCATCGGCGAGAAAGGCCGTAAATACGAGGATGACAAAGACGGAAGGCGCGTGCCAATACGGCGCCATGAGCACGAAAACGATACCAATTAGGGCGTAGCTCAGCATCCCGGCCGTGCCACCTATGCGCGTGCCGATCCGGTCAACAAGGCCGCCGAACACCAACATGCCTGCAACCGCTGCGACCAGGCTCGCCAGACCGTTAAGCGCTGAAAAGTCTTCGTCGCTCCAGCCTCCGAAATTGATCGCGATCACCGGTGCGATCACCACATAGAGGCCATATGTAAAGCCCATGAGCATCAGTGCGGCTGCAAGCAAAATACTATCGCGCCGCCGGATGGCGCTCCACACGGCTCGAAGCAGCGGCCCCCACGCCTGCGCCGTGTGTGCAGGTGTTTCTTGCGAAGCGACGCCGCTCGTCCATGGCAATAACCGCTCTCCCGGGCGCTCCCGTGTGATCAGCAATAGGCTCACCGCGAGCACGACAAACAAAGCCATGAGCCCAAGTGCCGCGTCGACGCCGACCCTGGCGAGCAGAATGCCACTCAATCCTGTCCCCATTGCTGTACCGAGAGCCTCGCCTGCAATCAGTATTCCGTTTGCCCGGGCCCGTTCATCATCTGGAACCACATCAACTGCAATCCCGTTGATCGCTGCATCCTGAAATGCGCAGGCCGTGTTTACAGCAAAAGCAATCGCGGCCAGCCTTGTGACCTCAGACGCCGCGGGCGCCGCATATGAACTCATAAGCAGCGACGCAACGATCAATATCTGACTGAGCAGCAACCAAGCTCTGCGCTTGCCCATCGGCAGGTATGGATATCGATCGATGAGCAGACCTGCCAGAAACTTAAAGCTCCACGGCAGCGTTGCAGCGCCGACATAACCGCCAATAAGGCCCGGTGCGACGCCATTCGCGACCATCCAGGCCGGGATCGCAACAAAGAATAGTCCGAGCGGGAACCCTTGTGTGAAAAGGACAATGAATAAGAGACAGTACCGCGATGGCGCATGCTGCGACAAAGCCGGAAGTTGCTTTATCTCACGCATCGCATTCTCTCACTACATGACATCCCGTTAACCATTATCGGTGAAGCGGGATGAGATCTAGAGTCGCGATGCGTTTCAGCTAGAAGCGATGCCAGCTCTTGATTTTTCGGACCATGCCATCGGCGCTGCTCATCACCAATGTGTCTGTTTGGATACGGCCATCGCGGCGCACCACGCCGTCAACCAGCCCCCCCTTAGTCACGCCGGTCGCACAAAAAACAGTTTCACCAGAGGCGAGTTCGTCCAAGCGATACTTTTTATCATATTCGGTAATACCGGTGCGATCCGCGCGGCGACGTTCATCATCGTTGCGAAACACCAGGCGACCTTGCATCTGCCCGCCAACGCATTTCAGCGCCGCCGCTGCCAGGACCCCCTCTGGCGCCCCACCGGACCCGACATAGAGATCAATGCCCGTACTGGGATTGGTCGTATTAATGACGCCAGCGACGTCGCCATCGGAAATCAAGTGGACGCGCGCCCCGACGCCGCGAAGGTTCTCAATAATCTCGGCATGGCGCGGTCGATCCAATACACAAGCCGTCATTGCGGACACGTCGACATCCTTGACCTTTGCCATAGCGGCAATGTTCTCAGCCGGGCTGGCATCGAGATCAACCACGCCGTCAGGATAACCGGGACCAATGGCGATTTTGTCCATGTACGTGTCCGGCGCGAATAAAAGGCCCCCGCGCGGCGCAATCGCGAGCACGGCCAGCGCATTCGCCATCGCTTTCGCGGTCAGCGTTGTGCCTTCCAACGGATCGAGGGCGATATCGATTTCGGGTCCGGACCCGGTCCCCACTTCTTCGCCAATATACAGCATCGGCGCTTCGTCTCGCTCGCCTTCGCCGATCACAACTCGACCCTGGAAATCGACCTGATTGAAGGCTGTGCGCATCGCATCTACGGCGGCTGCGTCTGCAGCTTTTTCATCGCCTCGGCCGGCCAAGGCTTCGGCCGCGATGGCAGCTTTTTCGGTGACACGCACCATAGCGTCCGCAAGATGCGGGATTAGAACGCTCTCTTTCATTTCTCACTCCCCCAGGCTCCCCAGCCTGGCATTTTTAGTTTACCGCATCGATTGCGATCACTTGCGGCGCCCCCACAGTCGTCTCCAATGAGGAGACCCGAGCACTCGCCGCCTGTATATCCCCGCGAGAACATACATGCGTCACAATAGCAACCGGCGAGACATCGCTGTCATCAGCGGATTCCTGCAACAATTTATCGACCGACACGCCATGCGCTGCCAACGCTTCTGTTAGGCTTGCCAAAGCGCCCGACCGATCTGCTAATTTGACACGCAAAAAGAATGCCGCGCGTTCATCAGGCTCGGCAATCACAAACTGCCGGGATGTGTGATGCGGGGCCCGACCAAACGGGCTACGGGCGGTTGGAGAGAAGAGTTTTGAAATATCGCCCATAACCGCACTCGCGGTTGGTCCAGGACCGGCGCCGGGACCGGTGAGCGTCACGGCACCCAGTGGATCGCCCTCGATGCGGATCGTGTTGAGCGCGCCATCGATGCGTGCGAGCGGGTGGTCGATGGGCATCGCCAAGGGTGAAACGCGGCACACCACGCCATCTGCGGTCAGCAAACCTTCGGCGATCAGCTTGATCCGCAGCCCGAGCCGATCGGCCAGATTCAAATCGATTAATTCCAGCGTATCGACGCCGCTGACGGCGACTTTCTCAAAATCGAGCTCCGCAGTGAAAGCGATCGAAGCGAGAATGGCGGCTTTGTGCGCCGCATCCATCCCTGAGACGTCGAGGGTCGGATCGGCCTCGGCGTACCCCAAGCGCTGCGCTTCTTCCAAAACGGTTTCATAAGACCGTCCGGTTTCCAGCATTTGCGTGGTGAGGAAGTTGCAAGTGCCGTTGAGGATACCTGAGACCCGCTGGATCGCGACGCCAGTGAGCGAGTCGCGCAAGACCCGGACGACGGGAACACCGCCCGCCACCGCAGCCTCAAACATTAAATCGACGCCGCGCGCTTGCGCCAGACTCTCAAGCGCTTGACCGTGCATAGCGACGAGCGCTTTGTTCGCTGTAACCACATGCCTGCCAGCTTTGATCGCCGCTTCGACGGCAACTTTCGCAGGGCCATCCGATCCACCGACCAATTCCACAAACACATCAATGTCCGCTTCTTGCGCCAGCGCAACCGGATCATCGAACCATTGATAGTCTGAGATATCGACGGGCCGATTGCGATTTCGGTTACGCGCCGAGACGCCGACGATCTCAATATTGCCAGGCAAACGAAGATTTGCCTGCTGTTCTACGAGCGCAATAAGTCCACAGCCGACATGGCCGAGACCGGCAATTCCGAGTTTGACTGTTTTCAAGATCCTGTCCTTTGCAGGCGCTCGCTTTGCCCCGCCGCTTCCTGTTTTGCAAGGAAACGCTTGATATTGCGTGCCGCTTGACGGATGCGCTGCTCATTCTCAACCAGCGCGATGCGGACATGTCGGTCGCCATGCTCGCCAAATCCTGCACCGGGCGCGACAGCAACCTCCGCCTCATTCATCAGTTTCAATGCGAACTCTAAACTATTCATCTTGCCGCATTGCGGCGGGATCTCAGCCCAGGCGAACATCGATGCCGCTGGCGATGGAATTTTCCATCCGGCACGGCCAAAACTCTCGATTAAAACATCGCGGCGAGATTTATAGGTGGTGCGATACTCGTCGACACAGTCTTGTGGTCCATCGAGTGCCGCACAGGCGGCGACCTGGATGGGCGTGAACGCGCCATAGTCGAGATACGATTTCACCCGCGCGAGCGCGCCGATCAGCCGTTCATTGCCAGCGGCAAAACCAATCCGCCAACCGGCCATGGAATACGTTTTCGACATGGTCGTGGTCTCGACAGCAATGTCTTTGGCGCCATCCACTTGTAATATGGAGGGGGTCGGTTCCTCGAAATAGATCTCATTATAGGCAAGATCAGAAAGGATATAGAGATCGTGCTTTTTCGCCAATGCCACAGCATCTCGGTAAAAGTCGAGATCGCAAACGTCTGCTGTCGGATTTGACGGATAGCACAGCACCATCGCTGTTGGCGGTGGCACCGAGTAACGAATGGCTTTGCTGATGCCGGCCAGGTAGGCTTCTGGCGTTGGGGCGGGGATCGCCCGGATCGAAGCACCGGCCATAATGAAGCCGAAATGGTGCAGCGGGTAAGATGGATCGGGCGCTAAGATGACATCTCCAGGCGCCGTTATGGCTTGCGCCAGGTTCGCAAACCCTTCTTTCGAGCCGAGCGTTACGACCACTTCGCGATTGCGATCGAGCGTCACGCCGAAGCGGCGCTGATAATATTCCACTAAGGCGCGGCGCAATCCAGGGATCCCGCGAGAGGCGGAGTATCCATGCACATTTGGTTTGGCCGCCGTCTCAGCGAGTTTCGCGATGACATGGGGCGGGGCAGGCAAATCTGGATTGCCCATACCGAGGTCTATAATGTCTGCGCCCTGCGCTCTCAATTCAGCTTTGCGGCGATTGACTTGTTCGAATACGTAAGGCGGCAAGCGCCTGATTTTGTGAAACTCTCCGCTCATCGCGCGGATCTCCATAAACTCTTGATTGGTCTTTAGAGGCGCGCGCGGGGAACATCGAAGCGCGCTTTGATTTCTTCTACCTCTGCGTCAGTGAGAAAATTGGGGGCGGGTAAGCGCCCCTCCACCGCTCGCCTAACATTCAGCGCCCATTGGCGCATCTCTTCGGCGGTTTCGGTATTGGCTGCGGCGCGCGGGTTGGCATAGAAGCGCGCCAGCGCTTCGAGCGTTTCTTCCTCGGAGAGCTGCAATTTCTGTACAGGGTTATAACCGGGGGCGATTTCGGGAATAGAATTGAGGTCCGGATACGCCTCACCGCGGAACTCAACTTTCCGCGCTTCATACCAGTCAGGAGCCTGCGCCCGCATCGTCTGGACCTTCTCGATCGAACTTGTGCAGCCCGTCAAAAGTGCAAACGTTACGAAAATCCAAGTGCGCATAAATAAATTCCTTCGCTGGACTCATAATTCCCAAAGCTGTTTAGTCCTATAGAGGTTCGCATAGAATGGCGAGAGACGGTCTGATGACCAAAGGCAGAAACTTTGACAATTTAGGGGCGTCAACGCTCCCGAACGCATTTTCAGCGGCAAACCCTGACGCCCTGCAGACCATGGCCAGCAATCTCATGCAGGCCGTGCAAGAGGCGCAGGGGATCTTGTTCGACTCGCTCGCCGGCGTCGATTTGCGTCCGCCAGCGCCTGGCCAAGCCGATCCATATGGCGGCCTCGAAGCGCAGATGAAGCTCGGCGCCGCGCTCGCCCGCAACCCCGAGAAATCCGGTCATGCCATGATGACCCTGTTCCAAGGCTGGATGAATTTGTTTCAAGCCATGGCCAGCAATGCGCCCCTGCCAAAAGACCGGCGCTTCGCAGACCCAGAATGGGATGCCAATCCAACCTTCGGCTTTATGCGGCGGGCTTGGATGCTCAACGCGGAATGGCTGCAAGGCTTAGTCGATTCGGTTTCGGATGACTTAGACGAGATGACTAAGCTGAAAGCCCGGTTCTACATGAACCAGTTTGTCGATGCGATGTCGCCCACCAATTTGATGGCGACTAATCCCGCCGCCTTACGTGCTTTGATGGAGTCGAATGGCGAAAGCGTGCTCGAAGGGTTGCGCAATGCGCGCCAAGATATGCAGCGCGGAGGTGGGCGCTTGGCCATCTCGCAAACGGATGAAGAGGCTTACGAAATCGGCAAAAACGTTGCCACGGCCAAAGGCAAAGTCGTCTATCGCAATAAGCTGATCGAAATCATTCATTACAATCCGACACGCAAAAAAATGCGCGAGCGGCCCCTGCTGATTTTCCCGCCATGGATCAACAAGTTCTACATCCTCGATCTTCAGCCCGAAAATTCAATGATCCGATGGCTCTTGTCGAAGCGCGTCAACACGTTTGTTGTGTCCTGGCGATCAGCAGACAATGAAACCAAAGACTATAACTGGGATGACTATATTGAAGAGGGCATCCTCGCCGCGGTCGATGCCGTCACAGCGGAAGCCGGGGTCAAAAAGATCAATACGGTTGGCTATTGCATTGGTGGAACGCTTTTGAGCACCGCGCTCGCGCATATGGGCAAAGTCGGTGACAAGCGGATCGCATCGGCCACTTATTTCGCGTCGCAATCTGATTTCGACCTGGCTGGAGAGCTGAAAATTTTCACCGGCGAGGCGGGCCTCAATCAAGTCGATCAAATGATTGAAGAGCATAATGGTATTATGCCCGGAGAGCTGATGGGAGAGACCTTCAATTGGCTCCGCCCAGCCGACCTCGTCTGGCGCTATGTCGTCGACAATTACATGATGGGCAAACAGCCGCGCCCGTTCGACTTGCTCTATTGGAATGCCGACCAAACCAATATTCCAGGACCCACACATAAGAGATATTTGAAGACCCTGTACAATCAGAACGCGCTCAGTCGCGGCAAATTCGAAGTGTTTGGGGCCCCTGTATCGATGGAAGACATCGACATCCCCGTTTTCATTCAAGCCAGCCGGTCTGATCATATCTGTCCTTGGCATTCGATTTATAAAGGCGGTCAAAATTTCGGCGGCCCGGTGAGGTTCACCTTGGCAGGCTCGGGTCATATTGCCGGCGTCATCAACCCGCCAAATGCGGTCAAGTATCAGCATTGGGTGAATGATGAACTGCCGGAAAACCCTGGCCGATGGTTGGCCGATGCTGACGAAGCGCCTGGCTCTTGGTGGCCGAGCTGGTGGGAATGGCTGCGGCCACTTTCTGGAGCGAAAGTCGCTGCGGTTGCGCCCCGTGATCGCGGGCTCGGCGCCGCGCCTGGCCAATATGCGGCGATGAAATTAAAAGACATCGCTGCCGGCGCCAAACCTGACGGGCCATATTCCGATGGTTCAGAGCCGACCCCCGGGGTGCCATTTGTAAAGCGAAAACCCAGCTATCGAATGCCCGCCGGCTGGCGACCTCGCGCCTCAGGCTAAGACATCAGACCCATTTCGTGCCGATAGCGCCGACGCAATAAATCAATCGGTGCAAGCTCGCCGCTTTTGGCCTCTTCATAATGCCAATAGGTCCAGCCATTGCACGCTGGCGCCTGCTGCACGAACGCGCCGACACGATGGATCGACCCGGTGGCCTCTCCCGTGGTCAAACTGCCATCGACCCGGATGCGGGCATTGAACCGCTTCTTAGGCGACCAGAGCCGATCCCCGGGTTTGAGCCAACCATTTTCAATCAAGGCGCCAAACGGGACGCGCGGCAGCGTTTTCTTGCCCTTTTCAACCTCCAGCATATCGCCCTCGATCGGTTCGATCGCCTTCAGACGGGCTCGGGAGAGGCGGACATAAGCGGGATCTTGTTCGATGCCGACATAGGCCCGGCCGAGCTTTTTCGCCACGGCCGCGGTCGTTCCGGTGCCGGAAAACGGGTCTAAAACCACATCGCCGGGGCGGGAGGTTGCGAGCAAAATCCGCTGCAGCAAAGCTTCGGGTTTTTGGGTCGGATGCGCCTTTTTTCCGTCATCGCCTTTGAGACGTTCGCCGCCTGCGCAGATGGGGATCAGCCAGTCAGACCGCATTTGCTTGTCTTCATTGAAGGTTTTTAAGGCGTCATAATTGAACGTGACTTTGGATTTTTCCGATTTCGCGGCCCAAATCATCGTCTCATGCGCGTTCTGAAAGCGTGTGCCTTTGAAATTCGGCATCGGATTGGACTTGCGCCAAATGACATCGTTCTGGATCCAAAACCCGGCATCCTGCAAGACCGTGCCAACGCGGAAAATATTATGATAAGACCCAATCACCCAGATCGCGCCATGATCTTTGAGGACGCGGCGGCATTCGGTCAGCCAATTGTGACTGAAAAGGTCATAAGCATCGAAACTGTCGAATTGGTCCCAAGCGTCGGTCACACCATCGACAATCGACTGGTCCGGCCGTGTTAGTCCGCCGCCGAGCTGCAAATTATAGGGCGGGTCTGCGAAAATCAGATCGACCGAGTTCGCTGGCAAACGCGATAAAACATCGACGCACTCGCCTTCAATAATCGTATTCTTATTGAGCTGCATGCTGTTTGCTTCCCATCGTCGAATCAGTTGCGAATCAGAAGCGCACCAAATCACCCAATTCGGCTTACTGATTCGTAAAGCCCCAATTTTCCGTCACTCTTTTATTCGTTTCGGTATCGAAATTGCCTGAGTCGCGGCTTGTGGACAAGTCTGTGGATTTCAGGCCGGGACCGAATCCGCTTGCCTTTCTTGACGCGGACGTCATCTTCGGGAGATGGCTGCTTTATCCGAACGACTTCCGCTGACCCGTGTGTTGGCGTTTGCAAGTATCGGTATGCCGCTTGCCGCGATTGGTCTGCCCATGGCGGTCTTTGTCGCGCCGATGTATGCGGAGGATTTAGGGCTCGGGACCGCGACAGTCGGGCTGATTTTAATGCTCTTGCGGTTTTGGGATCTCGGCACCGATCCGGTGATGGGGTGGCTGGTTGATGCGAAACCGACCCAGCGCGGGCGGATCAAGCATTGGATTATCGGCAGCGTGCCAGTTCTGATGCTGGGCGGGTTTTTCGTCTATATGCCGATGGGAGAAACCGTTAGCCCGCTCTACCTCGCCTTCTGGCTCGCGGTCCTATGGCTTGGGTTTACGATGCTGCAAACCCCATACGCGTCTTGGGTTCCGATGATTGCCGCTGACTATGATGATCGCTCGCGGCTGTTTCTTTGGCGCGAAATCCTTAACACCTTCACCCTCATCGCGCTTTTGATCATCCCCTCGATATTGGCAATCTATTTCGACTATGGTGTGCGAGAACAAGTTTTGGTGATGGGGATCATCCTGCTCGTTTCGCTGCCGCTGACCGTCGGATTGGCCGTCTTAACCGTCCCGGATGCGCCGCCGGATCCAGATGATGAACACACAGGATTCTCATTTTCAGAGATGAAAACGGCCATTCTGGATCCGGCTTTTTCGCGGCTCCTTTCGGTGGAGATTCTAATTGGAATTGCCATCGCTGCGACGGGGTCGACCTTTCTGTTTGCCGCTCAAGACGGATTTGGTGTCATCGCCTTGGCGCCAATTGTATTGCTGGTTTACTTCCTATGCGGATTTGGCGCGATGCCCGCATGGACCTGGCTGTCGCAGCGGACCGACAAGCACATTGCCGTCATTTGCGTATGCTTGTGGTCTTCAATCGCGTTTTTCGTCTATTTCCCACTCAGCGCCACTGGCGGCGGGGTCGTTTTGTTATTGATCGGAGCCGTTATTAGCGGCCTCGGCTATGGCTCAGCCCCAATCCTATTGCGCTCAATGACCGCGGACTTGATTGAGCGAGAAAGCAAACTGTCGGGTGAAAGCCGCGCTGGACTGTATTACTCGCTGAACTCGGCCGCCTACAAAGTTGGCGCAAGTTTCGGGATCGGGATCCCCTACATTCTCCTTGAGGTTCTCGCCGGCTACACGCCCGGCGGTGAAAACAGTGCGCCGGAAATCGCCGGCTTAATCATGGTTTTCGTTGGCGTTCCCGTTGCTGCCTATGGCACCGCCACATTGTTCTTGCGAAAGTATCCATACAGTCGCGAAAAAGAGGCGGCGATCCAAGCGCATATGCTGAACCCGACCAGTGATCATGCCACCACCAATCCGACAGTCATCGATGAGACGCGCTAGAGGTCCATTCGATACTGATCCCCGCGCAGCACAGGCGGTTGAAACAAATCGGTTCGCAAAGGCGGTCGCTCGGGTTGCAATTGCAAACGGCGAACCAGACGCGAGAATCTCTGCGCGATGAGTTTCGCGTAAGCCCCCTTGCCGGCGCCGCGCACGAACCACTGCGCGTCATAATCCTTGCCGCCACGCATCTCCCTGAGCACATTGATGATCCGCGCTGCGCGATCAGGATAGTGCTCAACCAACCATTCATGAAACAGGTCTTTCAATTCATGCGGCAAGCGCAAGACGACATAGCCAGCGCCGATCGCCCCATGCGCTTTTGCGGTCTCGAGCAAGATTTCCAGCTCCGGTTCGTTTAAACTTGGAATGATCGGCGCTGCCATAACGGTGACAGGAATGCCCGCATCGCTCAGCGCGCGCACCGTTTCGAAGCGTTTGCGCGGGGTGGCGGCGCGCGGCTCCATTGCCCGAGCGAGCTTTGGGTTGAGCGTGGTAATCGAGATACCGACGCGGCAGAGATTCCGCTCTGCCATTGGCGCAATAAGATCAATATCTCGTTGGATGAGCGCGGATTTGGTGAGCAATGATACCGGATGATTGTGTGCGCTTAGAATTTCCAAGAACCGGCGTGTGAGGCCGAGCTGGCGTTCCACCGGTTGGTAGGCGTCTGTGTTGACTCCCAATGCAATCGGGCGCGGCACATAGCCCGGGCGCGACAATTCTTTGAGCAAAAGGTCCGGCCCATCTGGTTTGAAGAACAGCTTGCTTTCGAAATCCAATCCAGCCGACAGACCGTGATACGCATGGGTGGGTCGGGCAAAGCAATAGATACAGCCATGCTCGCATCCACGATAAGGATTGATCGACCGATCAAAATGGATGTCAGGCGACTTGTTAAAGGTGATGATCGTTTTCGGCGTCTCCTTAATCAGAGTTGTTTTAAGGCGGCGCGCTGGCGCTTCAATTGTACCCCAACCATCATCCCAAGCCTCCCGAGTCTCGCGCTCAAACCGCCCCGTTTGATTCGAAACCGCCCCGCGACCGCGATGCTGGGAGCGCTCTTGCACCTCCGACACCGCGACTCGATCCACCCAGCCCGCTTTCGGTAGTTTTTGCTTCGATCTCATTCTTCTGAGCAAACACGACAAGTAAGAACATTACAAGAACATTTTTACGAATTTCACAGTCGATTTTAGCGATCAGATCCGGCGTGGTTAACGAACATTGTCTCAGAGTCTCATATTTACCCAGTCCGGTAAAATTTGCAGATTTTAAGAAAGGTCCCGACAAGAAAATTCCCGCTAGCCCAAGCCATCGATGCGAGAAATGGAGCGGGCGAGTGTTGAGACGTCTTTTGTGTGGGACAGTAATGATTGCCCTTACGGCGTGCTCCAGCGGCGGCGAGGACAGCGCTGCTCCTGGAACACCGCCGCCCGCGTCGCCAAGCTCGGGCACGAGCTCAGCGGCACCGAGCATTTCCACTACCAGGATCACGGCCAAAGTCGGCGTGCCCATTTCGGCAAAGATCGCCGCCAGCGATCCAAATGGCGACGCGATCACGCTGTCGCTGCTGGCGGCGCCAGAATGGCTATCGATGAGGACCGATGGCAGCTTATCGGGAACCCCAAGTGAAGCAGATATTGGGCAACATGAGATCGATCTTGAGGCAAGCGACGGCACCGAGACGACGCGCGCCACAATCCCATTGGTAGTGGACTTTGATGCCGTGGAAATGGCGCTTCGCATCGGAGATTATACAATCATCGAGGAAGAAACAGATCAGACGCCAGCTGAGCTGTTAAAAGCCGTTGTGTCTGAAATCGAGCAGCAAAATAATGCCGACATCATCGAATTGCTCGGCCTCAACGCGGCGGGCGAGCTGACCGATCACAGTTTCGATAATATCAATTGGGGTCTGCATCCGGTCGACACCTCGAGACTAACGCCAACCTTCGGCCGCAGCGCCCCATTTTTGAGAGGGATTGGACGATTGGGCGCGCGAGATATTCCGCAAACGGTGAGCGTGCTTGGTCGTTATCTGTCGGGTCGCTTCATGGTCTTCGGGAATAATCCTTTAAGTGGGACGTTCGATGACACCAATGATCGCCACTTACTGATGAAGCGCAGCCTGCATTGGTTGTCAGATACCGCTCCGGGGAGTGAGCTCAATATTATGATCGCCCATGTGAAAGGCGACCGGGAGAATGATCAAAGCCGCATGAAAGACTGGCTGGACGGGGCCTTCGGGACAGAGGTAAGCTACAATCAAGACGGCGCTTGCAATGGTTCAAGATTTGAACCTTGTCTGACCGACAATCCTGACCTGATTATCATCTACCAAAACGTCAATAGCGATCTGGAAGCCGACACTCTTCTCGGCATGATCGAAGAGGCATTGGCGAACGGCATTGGCATCTTGCACGTGCATAGACAGACCCACGGTCACCGAACAGCGTTCGGCGGCCGACTCTTGAACCTATTCGGGGTCACTCAAAACGGATCGGTTGTCCATCGCGCACGGGTTTCCGGTGCCCAACCTTTAGGGGATTTGCTCAATTGGCGGCCTGGATTCGTGCAGTCCGCGGTGCGCTTGATCGATGGGATCACGGATCAGAGCTATGACTATGATTTATCCGTCTGCTCGGGGCCTGTTCAGTGCCGCGAAAGCAATGCCTTTCACAACGAGGCTTATCGTGACATAGCGAATCTGCGGAATTTTCTGCTGGAGATGGCGCGCCGCAATGTCACGCCATTCCCGGCGAATGACACCAATCGGTTTATCGGAGCCTTGCTCCTCGCAGGCGACTATTTCCGCAGCCAAACCGCTTACCCGATGCCAAAACAGACAACGCCGAGCTCTGATATTGTCCGGGCGCTGTTCGGCGAGGCCGCGAATTT
>JBCCXW010000069.1:0-17909 GCA_039191105.1 Pseudomonadota bacterium | reverse complement strand
GTGAGCATGATCTCTAGGTCGGGGATCGCGGCTGGCGTGATGGCGAGTTTGCCGCGCAGCAGTGTTGTCTCCTCAGCATCGGCGTCGGAGCCATCTAACCGGGTGATAAAGCCATCGCTTTCCGTCAACTGGCCGGACAGTCGAAAGCCGACCTGGTCTTCGATGATCGGTCCGCCAACGGCGCCGGAAAGCTCATATGTGTTCTCGTTGCCATAGGTGGCGCGGGCCGCCCAATCGAACGTGTCGGTCGGATCGACCGTATTGACGATAATCGCCCCGATCAAAGAATTGCGCCCTTGAACGGTCGACTGCGCGCCTCTTAAGACTTCAACTTGTTGCACGTCCCAAGCATTCGAGATGGCCGCGCCGGCCGCTTGATTGGGAACAACCGCGCCGTCAATATAGAGCGTCGAAACCGGCGTGTTCGTGCCGCCCGTGACGCCTTGCGACTGCACGCCGCGTAGGGTGAACTGTTCATTGCGTCCGCTGCCAGTGGTGACAAATCCCGCATTGCCGACGCGGCGCAGGACGTCTTCAAGATCGACAATGTTTAAGGCCGCGATATCGTCAGCCGTAGTGACGTCGACCGATGCAACCGTGTCTTGCAAAGACCGGCCCTGTTTTTCGCCGGTAACCACAATTGTTTCTTGGCGGGCTTCAGCTTCGGTTTCGGCATCGGCTTCTTGCGCTTGGGCATAAGGGACGGCCGCCATCACCGTAGCCAACGCCGTTGATTTCAAGACTGTCGAGCTGAATGACATACGCATTTGAACCTCCCACGGCATGCTGTTCTGAGCACCAAGACACAGCTCTCGATAATTTGCAATACGATCGTACTGTTTTCGTGAGCCTGTGGTTTGCGTGCACTGAAATGCCTTATCGGATCGCGGCGCAGATCTCGCCATAGGCCTCGTTCAGAGTGCCCTCGAGGCCCGCGGTCTGGCCGTTAATGTGTCCCATCCGGACAATCACGAGTTCAAGGGACGGGATGACAACGACACGCTGGCGCCCACCGCCAGACATGATCAATGCATCCTTAGGCACGGTCGGAAGGACGCTTTTCGTGTTCAGATAAGCAAAACCGCCATACGGATCCTTGGTTGTGTTGCCCCAGGCGTCGTGGGCCGGCGTCATCATGAACTCGATAAACTCAGCCGGGACGATTTGCTCGCCGGCCCAGGCGCCGCGTTGTAAGACAAGCTGTCCCAGGCGGGCCCAATCGCGCGCGTGGCCATAGTCGTGGCCAGAGATCAGAAAGTGACCATAAGGGTCGGTTTCCAGGATCATGCCCGTTGCGCCGATGCGGTTCAACAAATGCTCATAGGGCCACGACAAAAAAGCTTGAACATCGCCATGACAAGCGGCGTTTCGGATCATCGCCAGCGCCAGCAGTGGGTCGCAATTTCGGTATCGTCCCGCCTGCCCGGGCGGATCGGCAAGGGGTTTCGACAGGCAAAACGCGGCCGAATTCACACCGCCCGCGTACACGTAAATATGGTCGAGGAAGACCCCCTTCTCTTGCTTCTGACTGGTGTCTTCGGAGCGTCCATAGCTGCCGGTAAAGTGCAATCCGCTGGCCATATTGAGCAGATTGGCGAGTGTGATGTCTTGGCGCGGATCGCTCTGCCACGACTCAAATCCGGCCGGGCTTGAGAGGTCCAAATGGCCTTGCTGAACCGCCGCACCTGCCAGCAATGCAGCAATGGTTTTGCCCATCGACCAGGACTCAAACTGCGTCTCTTGATCATATGGATCGCGATAATGCTCCAACAGCAAATGCCCTTTATGCAGGACCAGAACTGCATTGGTCATTTGCCTCGGATTATCAAACAAGAGGGCCTGCGCCTTTGCCAATCGGTCTGCATCCGCGCCCGTTTGGTTGGCTTCGGCAACGCTGCCGCGAAAATCCAGCGGGGTTTTGATACCTGTATAGGTATCTCGCGGGATGGGCTGCGGCTGAAATGCGGGCAAAGCATCGGGATGATCTAGCACGCAGACGCCCTGCCCTGGAAAGTGCCCGGCATAAGCGGTGCGGCCCTCGAGTTCGGTGGTCAGGATTTGCTTGGCTGTATCAAAAGAAAATTTCGGCGCCAGCGCCATCAAGCCCGACGGATCGCGGTCACGGATCGCCGCGCGCACAGTCTCATCTGAGGCGGCCATCCAATTGCAGCTTTCGCGAAACGTGTGTTCCGGCTGACGACCAGTGTGCACGATGCCCGAGGCGCAGACCTTCGTGGCCCAAGCCAAGCCGCAGAGACGTGGATCGGATTGAGAAATCGCCACGCGCTAATGGTCCGCAACAATGCGTTGCGGATAAATGCCAGGCACTTGGACAACGTGTTCGACCGAGAAGTCTTTAAGGCTAATCACATAAAGCTCGTTCGAGCGGCGACAGCTGACATAGGCTTTCGTGCTATCTTTTGAGATGATCAAATAACTTGGTTGCTTGCCGACAGGCACGTGCGTCACGTATTCGAGGTCAGGATAGGAATAGATCGCCACATAATGTCCGGTTGTGGCCAATAGGACAATATAGCGTTCATCTGGTGTAATCTCGACGCCATGATCGACGGTAAAGGGGTATCGCGTCTCGGACGGTGTCGGATGGTCCGGTAGATCGATCAGCGGCACCGTTCGGACAATTTCCCAGGCGTCCAGATCGATGACATGCAGGCCGTGGAAGCGGTTTTTCTGTAAGTAACAAGTCTTACCATCGGCCGAAATGGCAAACGGCCGGACATTGTCATCAAAGGTCATCCGCCGTGTCAGCTTTTCCGCTGCGGTGTCAATTTCATCCAGCGTCGCCCAGACAATCGACCCGACATAGACTTTTGAACCATCCTTGGTGACCCGGACTTTATGCCCGCCAAGGGCGGAGGTTTGGATCCGCTTCACCTCCCGTGTTTGCGTGTCGACACGGCTGACAAACATGCGGTCATAGTGGGCATTGTAGACGAAACGCTTATCCGGTGAGATGGCGAAATGCTCACATTGCCCAGCCAGAGGAATGGACCATCTCTCCTCCAGCGTCGCAGAGTCGAGGCAGTAAAAGGCACTGCGCTGGTCGGCATTCACATCTTGCCAGTATTCAAGCCGGTTGTGGGCATTGAAGAAAAGCTCTGTGCCATCTGCGGATAAGGCGACCGAATCCGGCGCCATCCCATTGTCGAGCGTGTGCCGCGCGGTCTCCGCGAAACCTTGCTTTTCGTCTAAGGCTATGACTTCATTGCTTAGCGTGCATTGTTGATAGATCATTTTTCATTCCCCTCCCAATGAGGACGCTCTCAGAGTCAGCCATTCCGCTCTTGCTTTAATTACAGTATGATCATACTGTTTTTTCTTGAGCTGTGAAGGACTTTTGCAAGATGGCGGACACGCAGACCTTTTTGAGTCTGGAAGACCATCGCGATATCGCGTTCTCTATGCCGCTAAAGGATCTCCATCCGGCGCAACCGGCTTTGTTTCAGCAGGATGTTATGTGGCCGTATTTTGAGCGTTTGCGCCGCGACGCCCCGGTGCATCTGACCACGGACTCGCAGTTTGGTCCGTATTGGTCTGTGACCACGCATGACGCAATCATGGCTGTCGACACCAATCATCGCGACTTCTCCTCCAGTTTTGAGCATGGGGGCATATTGATCGCCGATACGCCGGATGATTTTCCGCTTCCGATGTTCATCGCGATGGATCCGCCGGTGCACGATGTCCAACGCAAAACCGTCCAACCCGCGGTCAGCCCGGCTGCGCTCAACACTTATGAGCCTTTGATCCGGCAGCGCACCGCGCACGTGTTGGATCAATTGCCCATCGGCGAGCCGTTTGATTGGGTTGAGCGCGTGTCCGTCGAACTGACCACGATGATGCTGGCGACGCTGTTTGGGTTCCCATTCGAAGAGCGCCAAAAACTGACTCGCTGGTCGGATGTCGCCACCGGTAAGAACAATCCGGCGATTTGTGAAAGCGAAGCGCAGTGGCGGATGGAATTGATGCAGTGTCTGCAATATTTCAATGAGCTGCGCGAACAGGCTGCTGCGGCGCCGCCAGCGGCCAACCTAATTTCGATGCTGGCACATGGCGCCGAAACAAAGGATCTCAGCGGTCCGGAATTCTTGGGCAATATCATTTTGTTGATCGTCGGCGGCAATGACACGACGCGCAATTCGATGACCGCTTCGGCCTTGGCGCTTGATACCTGGCCGGATCAGGATCGAAAATTGCGCCAGGCGCCTGACCTGATCAGCAACTTCACCTCTGAGATCATCCGCTGGCAAACGCCGCTCGCGCATATGCGGCGCACAGCCATTCGCGATGTCGAGCTCGGGGGCCAACAGATCCGCGAGGGCGACAAAGTCGTCATGTGGTATGTGTCCGGCAATCGCGATGCGGCCTTGTTCGAGGAAGCCGATCACGTCCTCGCGGATCGTCGCAATGCCCGGCGGCATATCGCTTTTGGATTTGGGATTCACCGCTGCGTCGGCAATCGGCTGGCGGAACAACAAATTCGGATCTTATGGGAGGAGATCCTAAAACGCTTTCCATCCATCCGGGTGCTGAGTCCGCCAGAGCGTACCCCATCGGTATTTGTGAAGGGCTACACCAAAATGATGGTTGAGATTCCTCAGCGTTGCTGAACGGGTCGGGCAGGGAGGTTGATGTGAGACAAGTCACAAAGGGGATATGCGCTTGGGCGCTCGCGCTTGTATTGACCTTCCTGCCTGCAGCTGCCGACGCGGCTGATAATCTCCGCGCCGAACTTGTCACCATTCTCGAAGCCAGTGCTGTGAAGGGTGCAGGAATCGTGATCGTCGAAGACGGCGCCCCGGCAGTCGAGATGTATTGGGGGATGGCAGATACCGAGTCTGGAAGAGCTGTCGACCGAGAGACGATTTTTCGGGCCGGATCCATCTCCAAGAATGTCACCTCGCTTTTGGCGCTTCGATTGATCGAGGCAGACCGGCTCGATGCGAACGCATTGGTCGCCGACCTAGCGCCGCAGATCGAGATACAGAACCGCTGGCAGGCGCGTGCACCGGTGCGGGTGATCCATCTGCTTGAGCATACGGCCGGCTTGCCGGGGTCGACGTATCGCGAGTATGCCGAGAACGCTGCCGATGCCACGCCACAAGACTATCTCGATGCAATTGGCCGCTTGCGAACGCGATGGCCACCGGGAACTTTGTATTCGTATTCAAATGCCGGCCACACGGTCCTGGCGCGCGTTTTGGAAGTCGTCACAGGCCGGTCGTTTGATGATCTGGCGCGCGAAGAGATCTTCGACCCATTGAGCATGCAAAGCGCCAGCTTTTTAACCTATGGCGACCGTCCTGAACGCATGGCGAAGAGCTACAGTCTCAGCGGGCAAGCGCAACCGAGCTGGGAAATGCTCATCCGCCCTTCCGGCGCGCTCAGCGGGACACCGGCCGATCTTGCAAAACTGGTGGCGCTGTATGCGCGCGGACCAATGAATGACGTCGACTCATATTTGTCGCCCGCCGCGCTTGAGCGCATGCGTGGCAGCGAAGCGTCCGCCATTGCCGACGCAGGCGCGGGCGCGGGCGCGTATGGGTTTGGCACATTTCCGTTCATTGTTGATGGTCGAACCTACTATGGTCATTGGGGCAAAACGGAAGGCTTTCGCGCGATCCTCGGCTATCTACCGGGGGCGGAGAAAGGTTTCGTCATTATGCTAAATGTCGTCGATGAACGTGCGGCAAGCCGACTTCGTGCCGCGATCGGGACCTATTTACACCGTGACATGCCCGCGCCGTCGGTCCTGGATCTCCGCCCGTTTGATCCAGCCGCGTTTCAAGATAAGATCGGTGCTTATGTCCTGGCCACGCATTCGCAACCCCTCCGCGCCTGGCTGTTCAAAGCTCTTGATCAGCGGCGCATCTCGGTCTCAGAGACCGGGCTCGTCGTGACCGGCGAAGGGCGCTTGGCACCGCCGGAAAACACGTTCAGGCCCGCACAAGGCGGCGGCTTCGCGGCGGAGAATGTGCCGGTCGCGACGGCGGCTTTTTTCGAAGCCGATGGCAAAACCTATTGGATCGATCGCGATGCCTATGTGAAAGTCTCTGGCCTCGAAGCGATGTTTCGGAGCGCCATTATCCCAGCGGCGACGCTGGCTTCGATCGCGGCTTTGCTGCACAGTGTCGTCTGGGGGAGTATGGGATTGATGGGCCGCGGGCCAAGCCAGCAAGGGCTTTGGGTGAGATCCGCCTTACTTGTCTCTGGACTGGGCTTCTTGATCACGATGGCGCTGTTCGTCAATTACGCCCTACTAGGGGACTGGTCGAAGCTCAGTCTTGTTGGCAAGCCGAGCGTGATCTCTATCAGCATGGCCGGTGCCAGTGTTGCCGGGGTCATTGGCGGCCTCGTGGCGGTTGCGATGACGGCCAGAAAAGCGGTCACGGAGCCATCCTTGTTTTTGATCTACGCCGTGCCCTCCAGCCTGACACTTGCCGTGTTCGCGGTTTTTTGGATCAGTGTCGGATGGTTCCCGCTGATAACGTGGAGTTGGTGATGCAATGAAAGTGTTTATTTCTGCTGACATTGAAGGTGTCGCCGGCGTCGTGTCTTGGGATCAAACGCGCCGACAAGGATATGAGTATGATCGCGCATGCGGCTGGATGACGGGAGAAGTTGCCGCCGCGTGCCAAGCCGCGCTCGCGCTGAAGGCCAGCCGGGTTGTTGTTGCCGACTCGCACGGAACCGGACAGAATCTGATCTTGGATGAGTTGCCGGAAGAGGTCGAGACGGTGCGCGCTTGGCCGCGCCCGCTTGGGATGATGCAGGGCGTTGATCTCGATGCGTTCGATCATGTTTTTTGTCTTGGATATCATACCGGCGCGAGCGAGATTGGATTGCTCAATCACACTTGCAATGGCGCCGGGTTTTTTGACGTCCGGTTGAACGGTGCATCGGTGGATGAGCTCGACATCTATTCCGGGGTGGCGGCACATTTTGGCGCGCCGGTGACGCTGACGACAGGTGATGAAGCCTATTGCACCTCGGTCAACCGCCGGTATCCGGCGTGTCGAACCGTTGTGGTCAAAACGGCGACAGGCCGCGTCACCGGGCACAGCATTTCACCCGCTGCGGCGCGTCAGCGGATCGCAGATGCGGTTCACCAGGTTCTTTCTGAACCCGCGCCCGAACGTGCGGCGCCGGTGAAAGAAGGCCTGCGTTTTGAGATCGATTTCAAATGGCACCACGCGGCCGAAACCCTTTGCTATCTCGACGGGTTTGAGCGTGTCGGCGCGCACACGGTTGGCATTGATGTCGAAGATCACCTCGCCGTGGCGCGCATTCTTGAGTTTCTAAGCAATTTCAAACTGACGCCAGACTTATGACACTGCCGTCACCATATCTTCTATTCCTCGGCGATGTGTCTGAGGCGAACCGTGCCAAGACGGGTTATGGCATTGTGCATTGGGCGCCCGAGCGCTGCGTGGCGCAGATCCGCTTACCTGGGTGTGCGGCCGATACGGGGCTTCCGGATATGACCGCCCGCGACGCCGTCGCTGCGGGCGCCAAAGCTTTGGTGATCGGCGTCGCGCCACAAGGCGGCGCCATCCCCGACAACTGGCACCCGACCCTACTTGAGGCGCTCGACGCTGGTTTAGACTTGATCAGTGGTATGCACACGCGGCTGACGGAGATCGATGCGATCGCGGCCAAAGCGCGCGCCTGCGGCCGCAGTCTCTATGATGTGCGTCATACCGAGCGTCAGATTCCATCCGCCAATGGGCTCAAGCGTTCTGGTAAAAGGTGTTTGTTGGTCGGGCTGGATTGCTCGCTCGGGAAGAAATGGGGGGCCCTTGCCCTCACCCAAGAAATGCAGGCCCGGGGCGAGAAAGCGACGTTCCGAGCCACCGGACAGACCGGCATCATTATCGCCGGTGAGGGAATCGCCGTTGACGCTGTCGTCGCCGACTTTGTCGCCGGCGCAGCCGAGATACTATCGCCAGACAATGAGGCTGATCACTGGGATATCATCGAAGGCCAGGGGTCGATCTTCCATGCCGCTTATGCCGGCGTTTCGCTTGGATTGCTCCACGGCAGTCAGCCCGATGCGATGATCCTGTGCGCGCATGCCGAACGCAAACATCTCGAACTGTTGCCGCACATTCCGCATCGGCCACTGCGACAGGCGATTGAACTGCATGAGCAACTCGCGCACGTGACCAATCCGAACGCGGTGGTGGTTGGGATCTCCGTCAATACATCTGATCTGGCGACCGAGCAGGCCGCCCGCGCGCATCTGGACGCGATCAGTGCGACGACGGGATTGCCCGCCACGGATCCAATCCGCTTTGGCTGCGGCGTCTTTGCCGATGCCCTGCAATCGATTTGACGAGGTGACGTGATGCGTTTGTCGGTTAAAGCTGAGCATTTCGAACTCTATGAGCCTTTCACCATCTCGAATTATGCCTGGCAGACGGCCGATGTTTGCACGGTCGTACTGGAACGCGATGGCGTGATCGGCCAGGGCGAAGGCGCGCCGGTCTTCTATCACGGGGAAACCGCTCAAAAACTTGCTGACCAAATTGAAGCGGTGCGATCTGAGATCGAAAATGGCATCACGCGAGCTGAGGCGGCCGAATTGCTCCCGCCAGGCGGCGCATTGTGCGCGCTCGATTGCGCTTTGTGGGATCTTGAGGCACGCAGCGCCGGTCGATCGGTTCACGACCTAGCTGGCTTATTGGCCCCGATTGAGCTCGACAGCGCCATCACGGTGACCCTCAAGGCTACCGATGCGATGACCGCGCAGGCCGAGCGCTATCGCGATTATCCGCTGCTCAAAGTCAAGCTTGGAGGCAGCGATGATGAAAACGCGATCCGCAGTATCCGTAAAGTCGCGCCCAACCCGCGCATCACCATCGACGCGAACACCGCCTGGTCGTTCGAAAAACTACAAGCCATGGAACCGCTATTGGTTGAGTTGGGGATCGAACTGATCGAACAACCCATGGCACCGGATGGCGATGAGGCCCTGATCGGGTATCGGTCGCGCATTCCGATCGCCGCTGATGAGTCGTGCCAGACGGTGGCAGATGTCGAAGGCTTGATCGGCAAATATCAAACTGCGGTTATCAAGCTTGATAAGGCGGGTGGACTGAGCGGTGCCATTCACCTCCTCCACGCCGCTCAGACAGCGGGGTTGGAGCTGATGGTCTCGTGCATGATCGCCACCAGTCTCGGCATGGCGCCGGCGCGTCTGATCGGCACTTATTGCAAGACCGTCGATTTGGATTCGCCGATGAACTTAAAAATCGACCGCGCGCATGCCATTGCATACACGCAGGGGCGGATGCATGCGACGCCGCCTGAGCTCTGGGGAGGGTGATCTGACCGACAAACATCAAACCGACGGCAAAGCCCGCCCGCGCACACAAGCTGAACGCTCGCGCCAGATGCGCGAACGGATCATTACGGCCTTTATCTCGTGCATCGAAAAATACGGTCTAGCCGAAACCTCTGTGAGCCAGATCACCAGAGAAGCAGGGATCACCAGAGGCGCTTATTTGCATCATTTCAAAGCCAAGCATCTGATCTACAAAGACGCCGCCTTGCGGCTCGTTTCGGACAGTTTTCGAAAGGTGAGCAACATCCCGGTCCATCCGGACGGTCCTGCGGCAGATCTCAAACAGGTGCTGCTTTGCATCTGGGATGATGTGGTGATCTCTCCCGAAGGGCGCGCATTCTCGGAATTGATGCAGGCGGCGCGGACGGACGAACTGGTCGCCCAATATATGCGCCGTCCTGCTCTGCGTGCTTTGCGAATCTTCGGTTATGTGGCGAAGCGTCGATTCCCGTTTCGGGCGGGGTCTAAGATGAAAACAAATGATTTTCTGCGCATGACTCAATGGACATTGCGAGGCATGGCGGCGGACACAGCGCTCGTTTATCAGGCCGATTTCTTTCACCGTCAGATCGATCTTCTGGTCGATGATATCGCTGACGAATTGGAAACGGGCGCGCCCTTATGAGCATTGCTGATGCGCCCTTGACCGAACAAGCCCCGGCCTCGGACCGGAAAAAGTTTGGCGTCATCGCGGCGTTCTCCGTCGCGCATGAAGTGCCTGCTGCGCTCGGAACGATTATGGTCCCAACCATATTTATCACCGAATTCGACATGCCTGTTGAGTATCTCGGTTTGTTTGCTCTGCCGCTGGTGATATCGGCGTTTAAATGGGCCTGGGCGCCGTATGTCGATCGCACGGGATCAGACCGGTTTGGGCGGCGTTTGTCATGGATTTTTCCATCCGCGAGCATTGTTTCAATCCTGTATGTGATGATGGCGCTGATTTCGCCGTCCATGGACACGCTGTTCGTGATCGTTGCGCTGTTTGCATTGATCAAACTGTTTTTTTCCACCTATGAGATCGCCGCAGACGCCTATGTGGTCGAAAACCTGCGCGACGATGAAAAGGGCAGCGGATCAGGCGCGGTTTGGTTTGGGAAAGAAGCAGGCCAGGTTATCGGCTTGGCCGGGCTCTTATTCATTGCTGATGTTTATGGTTGGAGCGCAGCGTTTTTGGCGGCGGCGGGACTGTTTGCGTCCTTGAACTTGATCGCCCTAGCGCGGAAAGAGCAGCCGGTGCGCGCGCGCCGCGTCGATCACCGTGCGACGGTGATGGCATATCTCAAACAACCTGTGAACCGCCGGATACTATTGCTAACGTTTGCCTTTGCATTTGCGGTTCAGATCCCATCAGCCATCATTGGTCCCTTCCTGCGCGCCAAAGGTCTGACTCTTTCTGAAGTGGGGGCGACGATTGGCATCGCCGCCAGTCTCGGCGCCGGGATCTCACTGGCGATCGCTGCGGTCACAATCCGAAGGATTGGCATCAAGCGAATGGCAATTGTCACCGCTGTTCTAGGTGTGCTCGCGTTGCCGCCTTTCCTCTGGCTGGCGCAGAGCGATGCGCCGACCTTGACTGTGGTGCTGGCGATCATCTTCTGGGGCGCCTTAATGACGGCGCCAATTCGAATGACCTTTTATGCCGCACGTTTGCAATGGACCGGTCCTGACCAGGCCGGAACGGATTTTACGCTGCAGCAATGCGCTTGGTTTCTTGGCTTTGGTGCAACGCTGGCGGTTAGCGGCTTCGTAGCTGGTCAGTTGGGTTGGACCGCTGTGTTCATTCTAAATGGCGTCTTGGTGACGATGGTTGTGATCGCTTTTGTGCTTGCCCATGACCGGTTCAGCGAACAGACCTCTCTATTGCATCGCACGCCTGTGCCGGATGTCCCGGAGCCCGTATGAGGGCGCAGCCCCACCCGCTCGGATCGCCAAGGGCGCAGCCAATTGATGTCCGTGAGAGAAAGTGTATACACTAGAAAAAGCGATTTCTGGAGCCGAGGTGACGACGAAGCAACGAGACTCGGTGACCTCACCCGCCATCGCGACGGCGCCGCCGGGGAGCGCGCGCGGGCTCCCTCATCGCAGTGATCTTGATCTGCTTGACCTCGGCTTGATTGCCAAAGGCGTGTGTTCGGGCCTGTTTGTGTCGAGGCGTGCCGTAGACGATATTCTAAAGCAATCGGTCCGGGCTGAATTGAGCGGCGGTCGAGCGGTCGAGATTGATCTTTCCGTGCCGAGACAGGTGACGGCGCGCTGCGACGGCCTGGCCAGAACCGCGCTGTTCACAGATGGACAGGGCGCCGTCTTGCTGCCGATTGGTGCGGCGCAGCCATTTTTCACGCCGCGCGCGCCAGAGCCCACGCCGCCGCGGGTCTCGCCTTTAGAAGAACAGCCGCAAGCTGCATTTGAAGCTGCGGCTGAATGCGCCTTTCGACACCCGCCAGAGACCATGACGGCGGCGGTTTGCATCCTGCACAAAGGCACTCTAGTGGCCGAGATATATAATGCTGGCGCGGACCGAAACATGCCGCTCGAGGCCTGGTCGATGGGGAAGTCGCTCGCCGCGTTACTCTTGGCCTGCGCGATTGCAGATGGATTGATCGGTCTAAATGAGGCGCTTGATCTCAAAGAATGGATAGACCGGTCGGATCCCCGCCGGTCGATCCGCGTCGAGGACGCCTTGCGTATGAGCAGTGGCCTTGCGTTTTCAGCCGCCTGGGCGGGTGACTATGACGCCTCACGAGACGGCTACCCAGATCACGGGTTGATCTATTCCGGTGCCCTGGACGCGCGTGCGCTCGTCACCAGCCGCGCTGCGCGCCATCCACCGGGAAGCTTCGGCGCTTATAAAAATAGCGACACGCTTTTATTGATGGCAGCACTGGAAGATCGTTTGATCGATGCCGGGCTCGATCCGTTGACTTGGCCGTATCAGCGCTTGTTGCATCCGCTTGGGGCCTCAACGGTCTTGCTCGAAACAGATCCATACGGGCATGCGCTGATCACCGGCTATGTTTATGGCTGCGCCCGCGATTGGGGCCGTTTGGCGCAAGTCTTCATAGATCGCGCGCTCGCTGATGCAATCGGCGCGGATTGGGCGTGCTTGCAAACGTGTTTGACGCCGACGCCAGCGTGGTCCGGTCAGTATTGGATGAGTGCGGCGCCGGCTGGGTTTCGGGACAGTATTTATGGTGGACAGATCTGGTTAAACCGGCACGCGCCGGAAGACCGCTGGCCAGCCCCGGAGGATACCGCTTTCTTCTTAGGGATTGGCGGGCAATACGCTTTCCTCGTGCCCAGTCTAGATTTGATCGTCGTCCGAATGGGGCACATTCGCGGGACGTTGGAAACCGAAGCTGGGCGCGGACATGTGCCCGCGCTCTTAGAAGCCGCCTGCAACGCGGCCAGGGCGGCGACATGACCAAAACGCCGGTTTGGATCATCTTGGTAACGGTTTGCGCGGCAATCTGCGCGGGTCAGTGGATTGGCATCCAGCGCTTCCAGATTGGCATTGCCAATATTGTATTGCTACCGCTTGTTTTCGCGTTTTTGGCCGGATTGCTGTTGAACCCGGCAGTAGTCTCGCCGCTTAAAAAGTGGATGGGGCCAGGCGCCGGTCAGCGCGCCGCGCGTCTGGTCGCGCCCGCCGTGATGCCGTTAATCGTCGTTTTAACCGCCAATATTGGCTCAGAGCTCGACGCCCTGATCGAAGCCGGCCCGGCTCTGCTGGCGCAAGAGTTTGGCAATTTGGGGACAATGCTTCTCGCCATGCCAGCGGCAGTATTGGGCTTCAAAATGGGTCGCGAAGCGATTGGGGCGACATTCTCAATCGCCCGGGAAGGCGGGCTGGCCTTCATTTTCGACAAGTATGGCGCCAATACACCGGAAGCGACAGGGGTCACGGCGGTCTATATTTGCGGGACGTTTTTTGGCACCGCGACGTTTGCGATTGTGCCCCCTTTGGTCGCTTCGCTGGACCTGTTTGACACCCGGGCGCTGGCCATGGCGTGCGGCACCGGCAGTGCCAGCATGACCGGCGCCTGCGCCACCGCCTTAACCGCGGAAGTGCCGGAGCAAGGCGATTTGATCGCTGCGTTGGCGGCTGGGTCAAATCTGATGACAGGTCTGACCGGCCTGTTCATTACGATATTCATCACCATTCCACTCGCTGAAGCCTATTTCAAAGTGCTTACACGCGTCCGCGGCAAAGCCTCAGAGGCGTCTGATGTCTGACACGGCCGAGACCCCACAGACGGCGCCTGTATCGCCATGGCAGCAGCTTAAATCTGATACTTGGTTGAGCATCATTGCGGTTGCCGCTGTCGCGTTTTCGCACCTGGTGACCGGCATTTACGAGCCTGGCCTTTGGATCGGTCTCGCCGTGATTTATGTGATTGTCATTTGCGGCTATGCACTGGCGCGCTTTATCCCAGTGAAAAGCCTTCCGGATTTGTTTTGGATTTCGCTCGTCGCCATGGTGGTGACCTGGCCGGGCGTGCCGGGGTCGTCGATGGTGCGCGATGCGATTGATGGGCTCTCCTTCTTGCCGACGATTACGCCGTTGATGGCCTTCGCCGCGCTGGGACTTGGGACCAAGGAAGTCGACCTGTTTAAACGCGCAGGCGTGCACTTTGCTGTCATCTCATTATTGGTCTTCTGCGGCACCTTTCTTGGCAGTGCGATTATTGCAAACATGGTTCTGGCCTGGATGGGGTCTTAGTTCAGCACACCGGCGCGGCTTAGAGCGTGCCCCCTATGCGCGCGATCGCCGCCTCTGTCAGGGCTTTGCGATCAATCTTGTTGGTTGCAGCTAAAGGCAGCTCATCAATGAAAAACACGCGGCGTGGATGCGCATAAGCAGGGCCATTTTCGATCGAAAAGGCCTTCAGCGCATCCTCGGTCAGGGTCTCGCTGCGCCGGATGATAAAGGCCACAGGCGCTTCATTTTTGACCGCATGCGGGACCGCGACCACCGCGGCTTCGAGCACGTCTTGATGTTGTTCCAACACCTGTTCGACGGAGGCAGGATAGACGTTTTCGGCGCCAACTTGCATCATGTCATCGGCCCGGCCGACAAAATAGTAGAATCCATTCTCATCTCGGCGCATACGGTCGCCTGTGATGTACCAACCATCGGCATCAATCCGCTTGGCGGTATCGTCTGGCCGTTTCCAATAGCCTTTCAAAGTCATTGGATTGCGAATATGGAGAACGCCCTCATTGGGCGAAGCACCATCGACAAGTTTTGCCTCGACACCCTCCATCAAGGCGCCAAGCGATGTTGGCGGGGTTGGTCGGCCGTCCGGGTGCGCGCTGAATGAAACCGGCCCGGTTTCGGTTGTTCCGAAGCCATTGGTAATCACCGCATTTGGGAACGCAGCTTGTATTCTTGCCAGCAATTGCTTGGACAGCGGCGAGGACCCGAGCCCGATTTGTTCCACGCGAGACGTATCGACGGTTGCGCCGCTCTCAACCGCTTCGGCCATCAGCGCCGCCATGGTCGGGACGCCGGTGACGCGCACGACATTATGTGCTTCGATGGCTTGAAGCATGGCGGCGGCGGAAAACTGTTTCATCAAAACCACATGCGCGCCGCAGGACAGCAAATTGAGGACGTGAAACTGCCCATTCATATGAAACAGCGGGGCAGCGACAATGCCGGTCCGTCCCGCCATTGTCTCCGCCAGCCCCGTAAAACGCCGCAAGGCCCAGCTATATCCTGCATGCGTGATCGGAACGCCTTTTGGGAGCCCGGAGGAGCCGGACGTATACATAATCATCGCTAGACTATCTGGCCCGGGCTGCCACGGATCGGCTGGCGCTGCGCTGGTGCGGGTGATGTCGTGCAGATGAAAATGCGCGAGATCGGTGTCCGGCGCGCGGTCGGATACCAGCAATGCGCCGTCCGCCTCCTCCATCAAAGCGCGCTGTTCGGCGCGGGCCAATTTCGTGTTCATCAGGCATGTAACAGCGCCAAGCTGCAATCCGCCCAGTAGGCAGAACAGATGTTCCAGACAATTGTTCGCCGATAGCGCAAAGTGTTGCCCAGGCTTAAGACCCGCAGCCGCAAGGTTTGCTGCCGCGGTGTCGATTTTGTCCTGGAGTTCAGAAAACGTCACCGTGCGGGTTTGACCCTCTGGTCCAAACTCCGTGATCGCGGTGTTGGCGGTCTCCCCCGACCAAAACGGCGCTGTCGCCAACGGCTCAACCATTTAGCCGATCCTTGCCGCATAGACGGCGCGGCCAATCGCGCACAGACGGTCTTCGGCATCGACAATCTCTATGTCTGCCACGCCGACGGTGCGGCCGACGCGGCGCGCCTGTGCCCGCGCCAGCACATAGTCGCCCATCACTGGGCGAAGATAATCGACTTTCATATCGATCGTGGGCACCGCCCCGCCGACAGCTTGCGCCACCGCAAGGTCACCGGCCGTATCGATCAATGCGGCGAGCGGTCCACCATGGATCTGCGGCGAGCCATCAATCCGCTGGATTTCCAGTCGCGAGTCCATGCGCAAGACAACGCTGCCCTGATCGGCGTCCGCTTCCGTGACTTTGACGCCGAGAAATTTGGTGAACGGGGACCCATCGAGAAGCCCCTGCAGCTCTTCCTTTGTCATCGGCTGGGTCATAGCGTGATCACCTGTTTGCCAATCACCTGACGGCCAATCAGTTCTTCGAACGAGGCGGCGATCTCTGCGGCGGGACGGACGGAGTGCATGACCGGTTTTAACACCCCGCGGGCCACGCGGTCGAGGAGTTCGGCCTGATCTTCCATGGACCAGCCATTTGATCCCACAATTGATTGTTCAAATGACCAAATATAACGCAAATCCTCTTTCGGGTCATGGCCTGCACTGGCGCCGCAGACGAGGATCCGACCCTCATTCTTAAGGCATTTCAGACTGTCGACCCAGGTCGGTCCGCCAACATAATTGATGATCACATCCATGCCGCCGGGCTGACCGTAGAACGCCGGTTTTCCATGCCGTGCGATCTGCGTTTTACGCCAATCGCGGTCCGATGTATCCAGCGTTTCATCGGCGCCGATTTGCAATAGACGCTGCAATTTGTGCGCGCCGGATGCGGCCGCGATGACATAAGCGCCCAGGGCTTTGGCGAATTGGATCGAGGCCACACCGACCCCGCCGCCAGCGCCGAGGACGAGCACTTTTTCGCCCGGCTGAACGTCGCCACGCGTTTCAACCATGCGCAAGGCGGTGCCATAAGCGACCGGCATCGCAGCGGCTTCTTCAAAGCTGACCGCATCTGGCATTTTGATCAGAACCGAGGCCGGCACGCAGACATATTCTGCCGCCGCGCCGGGTGTCGTTTCGCCCATCATCCCTTTGACGGGCAAGATCGGGTACGGGTTGACTCGGTCGCCGATTTTCCAGCCGCTGACGCCTTGGCCCAAGGCAGCGACCTCGCCTGCAAAGTCACCACAAGGCGTCATCGGGAAGGGCGTTTTCAATCCTGTTTCGCCAGATAGCATCATTGGATCAAACCCGTTCAACGCCGCTGCGCGAACACGGATCAAGGCTTCATTTTTGTCCGGTTTTGGTGTTTCAGTCTGGCGCCAAGCCAAGTCATTGGGCGTGCCATGTTGGTCAAATTGTACCGCCATCATGGTTTTCGAAATCGTCTCAGTCATGCTAAAGTGTATACAGTTTCTGATCGGGAAATAGCAATGGATAAATCCGACTTAACGCTCGACCATATCGGCCTCTGGTGTTCCGATTTGGAGGCCAGTGCGCGTCGCTTCTCCGCGATGATGCATGTGGAGGTTGAAGCGGGCGGGCGACACCAGGGTCAGGGCACATGGAACCGCTTGGTCGGCGCCGTGAATGGTGTCTATTTGGAACTCATCGCGCGCGATCCAGAGCAAGCGACGGCGGGCCCGATTGTCCAGGCGGTTGGCGCACAAGCCGACTTAACCTCGTGTTTGGTCGCCTATCGCGCGTCCGATCTGGAGGGCGTTTATGCGCGCGCTATAAAGCTCGGCGCGACCAGCCGTGGGGTGCAAGCGATGAGCCGGGCAGGCGGCGATGGCACCACCATTTCCTGGTGCCTTTTGTTCCTTCAGCATCCCGATCATCCGGTTCTGCCATTTTTTATCGACTGGCAATCGACCCCGCATCCATCCTCGCGCTTAAAACCCGCACTCTCGATCGGATCGCCAGTTTTCCAGTCAACCGATCCGGACGGATTGCAGCAATTCTTAGCGGGCCTTGGAGTTCGCGCCCAAACTGTTTATGGGGAAAGGCCCGAGATTATTGCTTCGGTGAGGAATGGAACAGTATCTGCATCCGCTTCGGGGACACGCAGCTTATCGACGAATGGAACCGAGCCCGAGTGACAACAAAAACCGCCCGTAGACCCAGGACCATTGATAACCAAGACATGCAGGGCTTCGAACCGACGCGGTCGGGTCACATCCGGCGTGTTCTGGAAGAGGAGATCTTATCGGGTGACTTGCGGCCCGGAGATCACCTTAATGAGTTGGCCTTAGTCGAGCGGTTTGACGCCTCCCGCACGC
>JBCCXW010000068.1:0-18065 GCA_039191105.1 Pseudomonadota bacterium | reverse complement strand
CAGATGAGGTCCAAACCAAGGATTCCGAAACGGGCAAGCGTTTGCGGGGTAAAGACAAAGGACGGGCCAAAAAACGCGCGCAAGCGGCGAGAGCGTTGCGCGATGTCTCTATATGGTTGGCGGCGCAAACTGCGCCATCCATTGCCGCCGAATGAGCGATGCCAAGTGCACTGATCAACCACCCTGATCTGTGGCGCGAGGTTTTTCCTCAACCCAAAGCGGACGATCACAAATACAGACGCGGGCACACAGTCATTTTGGGCTCGACAGACTATACTGGCGCAACCCGGCTCGCAGCTGAAGCGTGCTCTCGTATCGGCAGTGGATTGGTCACGGTGCTGAGCGCGGATCAATCACAGCTCTATCGGACCACGCTGCCGGCCGACATTATGGTGAAATCAGGGACCCTCAGCCGCATCCGTCAGCCATCCGTCTTATTGGCGGGTCCCGGTGGTTGCGACGATGCGCAAGCTAGCATTGTGACAGATGCGTCGATCGATCTGACTCTCGTCTTAGATGCGGACGCGATCCGGTTAAGTCCTAAAGTGAGCGCGCGGTCGGTCATTCTCACCCCGCACCATGGCGAGTTTGAACGACACATTGGCGCCGGTTCAAACGATCCGATGGCGGACGTTTGCAAGGCGGCGCAGGTGCGGTGTCAAATCATTGTTTTGAAAGGCCCCGAGACCTTGATTGCTGCGCCCGATGGACGTCTGTCGGTGAACCGAACGGCCTCACCGTATCTCGCAAAAGCCGGCACGGGCGATGTGTTGAGCGGGCTCATCGCTGGGCTCGCGGCGCAAGGCATGCCCCCTTTTGAAGCGGCTTGCGCGGGGGTCTGGCTTCATGGCAGCGCCGGTCAGCGGATCGGCGCTGGATTAATCCCGCAGGACATAATCGCAGACGTGCCCGCCTTGCTCCGCGCGCTAACCGTTTAAGCGTTCGCGCACCGCGCCGTAAACGCGCCCAATATTTTCGAATTCTTCATGCGGGCGCCAGCGCATCACGCCGCAGAATCCGCATGTCAGGTAGAGCGTGATATCGGCAATCGAAAACCGTCCAGCGGCCAGCCATTCCTGCTCAAACAGGTGCTCATCGACCTTGGCGACAAATTTCTTGACGGCCTTCTCGGCTTTCGCCGCGGCTTCCGGCAATTGCGGAACCTCCAAGGGCGCCATGACGGGATGCGCATTGCGAAACCAAGTCGCGAATGGGACCATCATCATAAACTCGATCCGACGATCCCACATTTCGATCAAGCCGCGCTCGACGGGGCCGTCTCCCATCAGATTGGGCTCTGGAAACAGAGCTTCGAAATAGCTGCAAATCGCACGGCTTTCGGTCATTCGAGTGCCATCATCGAGCACCAGAACCGGCACCTGTGAGAAAGGCGACAGCGCGCGATATTCAGGGGTTTTATGGTCGCCCTTCATGATCGAAATCTCAACGATCTCGACCGCATCCAACTGTCCTTTCGCTTTTAGAAAATTATACGTTCGCTCTGGGTTCACCGCTTGTGGTGCATGGTAAAGCTGCACTGGCCCGCTCCATTCGATCTGTTTTAGTTGAACGCCCGTCTGATCCCGATGGTCACGTTTAAAGGTTCCCCGGGAAAATACCGTTCGTCGCCAAACGCAAAGTCGGCGCGATCCGCATAGAGCTCATCGGTTAAATTTCTAATGATGAGGAAAGCGTTTGAACGATCGTCGAGCGCGTAAGTCGCGCGGAAATTACCGATAAGATGGCCCGGATAGTCTTGTGTATTGGCGGGATTGGTAAAGTACTCGCCGACATAATCGGCGGAGAGTTCGAGTTCCAGTTTCTCCGTCGCCGACCAGGTGATGGCTGCGTTTGCGAGCCATTCGGGCGCGGAGTCAATCTGATTTCCATCCGCAATCGCTTCTGAGCCATTTCCAACAAGCCGATCAAATGTATAGACCTGATCGGACCAGCTGACATTGCCATTGAAGGTGAATAGGTCGGTCAAACGCCAAAGCAATGCAAGCTCGACGCCTTGGTGACGTGTGCTGCCATCAACCACGTTGAGCCCATCTGAGTCCCGGAAGAAAAAGTTCTCTTTTTCAGCGCGATAGGCCGCAATATCGAAGACCAGCGCACCGTCAGCGAGACGCCCGCGAGCGCCCAGTTCGAGACTGTCCAGCGTTTCGACATCGGCTTCCGCAACGCCTTGTTCGGACTGGAGCCGATAAAGATCGCTGGTCTGCGGGGCGCGGCTACCCCGGGCATAATTGGCATAGATATCGAGGGCCTCGCTGAGTTCATAAACCGCCCCGAGCTTCGGTGTCACGAACTCGAAAGTGTCATCGCGGTCGCCGGGTACGTTAAAGCGGCCATTGATCCCAACGGGGGCATCGGTCTGATAATCATAGCGATGTGCCTCGCCGCGCAGCCCCGACAGGATTGTGAGCTTCTCGGAGACAGCCCAGTCCAGTTCCGTCCAGAGCGCGCCCATCTGCGTATCAACGGTGTAATCGTAATGGATGCCAACCGGGAAGCGTGTATCGCCCGGAAAAAATCCGAACGGCTCAGGCTGTGTTTCCCGTAAATAGCCAGTGGCGAGATCGATGTCTGCGCCGACACGCCAGGTCACATCATCGTTTAGGGGGCGATCGAAGCGGCTCATTAAACCGACAGCGGTGTGGCCATTCTTTTCAAAGCCTTTAAAGGGCAAAAAGTGCTGACGGAAATCCATTTCCTGCGTGCGCGCAAACGAGGTCAGCGATAGCGTTCCATCAGCGACGTCTCGCTCCAGTCTCAACACCCCGCGCGCCGCCCAGGCATCGCGGTACGCCAGAGGATCGTCATTTGCCCGGGCAATGTCACGATCCTCATAAGCGTCCGGGCCTTGGATGAAATCGGCCGTTTCTTGCTCCAAAACGGATGCCGAGGCCCACGCGGTGACATTCCACCCGCGCAGCACCGTTTCGGCCAGGCCAGAGCCTTTGAGTTGGAACAGCCCAGTATTGTCGCGCCAGCCTGTATCCTTCTGAACCGATAGCGCGGCGCGGCCGACATATCCCTGATCATAAATCAGATCGCCTTTATAGCGCCCGAGACTGCCATAAGAGGCATTGGCTTGGCGCAGCGGCGCGCCGCTTGGATCGTTCAAAATCACATTGATCAAGCCATGAACCGCATTCGAGCCGTATTTTGCTGATCCCGGTCCGCGCACCACTTCGATCGCCTTTGCCGTTTCGTGGTGCGGTTCAAGCAAGCTGTTCACATTGCCAAAGCCTGGCGATCGGGTCGGGACGCCATTCTCGAGAATCAGAAAACTCCCCTGCCCGGCGCCTCCCGTCAGGACAGGAGAGCGAATGGCGATCAGGTGCTCTTGCCCAGAATTCGTATGAATGTTCACCCCCGGCAGCGTGTTGAGCAGTTCGGCGGGGTGATCGGCTGACATCAGCGCGATCTTGTCTGCATCGATGATTGAGATAGCGCCAGCCGCCTCCGGGCTGCGGTCGCCATACGTCGTGATGGTGGTCAAGACCCGGTTTTTGCGCGCGCGGCAAAACGGCGAGGTCTCGGTTGGTTCTAAGCCGCGCTCAGCCAAACACGCGGCCAAATTTTCCGATACTTCGCGCTGCGCGTCTTCAAAGGCAAATTGAGCCTCGGCCGGCAGAGCCAAGCTCAACCCTGCGACCATAATCCATACTGAGCGGTTCATTGAGTGCGATTAACTCCCGAAAAACAGGGTCGCGGGTAAAGCCCCGACAACCGCCCCTGATAAGCAGGTGGCAAAGGTTCCAGCGATCAGGGTTTTCCAAGCCAATTCCAAAAACGTCGACCGTCGCGCTGGCTCGATAATGGTGAGCCCGCCGATCAAGATGCCGATCGAACCAAAATTGGCAAACCCGCAAATGGCATGTGCAGTGATCATGCGTGTGCGATCAGTCATCTCATCGGTGCCAATCAGCGACAGATCCCGGAAAGCGATAAATTCCGTCAACACCGTCTTGATGCCCATTAAGGAGCCGGACCGGGCGGCTTCTTCGAGTGGGACCCCGATCATGTACATCAATGGGAAGAACACCCAGCCCAAAACCCGCTGAATTGAAATCGGTTCGCCATTAAAGCTAGGCAGCGCCGATAGGGCGACGTTGAGCAAATAGAGCAAAGCCAAAGCGGCAATCAGCATGGTGGCAATGTTGAAGACGATTTTGAGTCCATCAGACGCGCCTGTCGCGAACGCGTCCATTGTCGATTCGTATTCGAAATCTGGTTCGTGCCCGCGCTCTTCCGATTTGATCTTCTCGGGCACAATGACCAGCGCCAAGGCCACCGCAGCGGGCGAGGCGATAATCGAGGCGGTGAGCAGCTGGGCGAGCGGATTGGCCATCGTTGCCTCAAGAAACGTGGTATAAATGATCAACACGCTGCCAGCGATGGTCGAAAACCCCGCTGTCATCAGAATGAACAATTCTGACCGGGTCATCCCTTTTATGTACGGCTTGATCAGGACGGGTGCTTCGGTCATGCCCATGAACACATTAGCAGACACCGCGAGCGACGTGGCACCGCCGAGTCCCATTGTCTTGCGGAAAATAAACGCAAAGGCACGGGTCACCAATCTTAAGATATGCCAATGCCACAAGATCGCCGATAAGGACGCAACGACAATCACGATCGGTAAGATCTGAAAGAAGAAGAGCGGCGGCGGCTGTTTGCCTGGGATGACGGTCGGATTGGTCGCAAAGCTCGTATTGTCGCCAATATATCCAAAGACAAAACCGGTGCCGGCTCGAGTGGCGTCCTCGAGCGCCTGGACAATGATATTGGCCTGAAACAAGCCTTGGCGAATAAACGGAACCCCAAACAAGATAACGGCAAAGGCGAACTGTAGAGCGACCGCGCCTAAGACGATTTTCCACGGAAAGATTTTTTTGTTCTCAGACAATCCCCAAGCAATCGCGAAGATCATCGCAATGCCCAAAAAGGCGCGCGCATTATCCCAACCCCACTCCATCCGTCATCCTTCAAATTTGTTGTTCGATGCCAAGGCTTAGCCCGCACTTTGGCGGCGGGCTAGCCTCGGTGACAGCGAAAGACAATTATCCGAACTTGCAAACGCAGATCTTGTGGCCGTCTGGATCGCGGAAATAGGCACCATAAAAGGTCGGCAAGCGTTGACCCGGCTCACCCTCACTGGGGGCCCCAAGCGCAATCGCTTTGGCATAGACGCGATCAACTGTTTCCGTGTCAGCCACGCCAAGCGCGGGCATAACGCCATTGCCGCAACTGGCCGAGGCTTCGTCATAGGGGCCGCCAATCGCCAGCATCGCTTGCCCCGGCGCGGTGCCATAGAAATAGAGGCGACCATTATCGAAGACCCGCTTGGCGCCCATTTCGGCTAAGACGGCATCATAGAAAGCGAGGGCTTTTTCGGTGTCATTGGTTCCGAGCGTGACATAAGCGAGCATTTTGATCTCCATTTTTTGATCGTTGATAGCGACCATGCGTTTCGCCGCCTGACAAGAGATAACGCAGCGTCGGAGCTTGACGTTTACGTCAGCGGATGATGCAAGGCGCTCGCACTCGCAAAATGCGTAAAAGGTTTAGGAGACACACTTATGTCCATTCGTTTTGATGATCGTGTTGCCATCGTTACAGGTGCAGGCGGCGGTCTTGGGAAACAGCACGCACTCGAACTCGCCCGGCGCGGCGCGAAGGTCGTTATCAATGACCTTGGCGGGTCGATGGACGGGACCGGCGGAAACTCTGAGGCGGCAGAAGCCGTTGTTGCAGAGATTAAAGCAATGGGCGGCGAAGCGATCGCCAACGGATCTTCTGTTGCCGACGATGCTGGTGTCCAAAAAATGATCGACGATACAATGTCTGCGTTCGGGCGGATCGATATCATCATCGCCAATGCGGGCATTCTGCGCGACAAATCATTCGCCAAAATGACCACGGAAGACATCAATCTGGTGCTTGATGTGCACCTGCGCGGCACGTTCAAACCGGTTCACGCCGCCTGGAACATCATGAAAGAGCAGAATTACGGGCGGATCGTGGTCACGACCTCCTCAACCGGTCTGTACGGCAATTTTGGCCAAGCGAATTATGGTGCGGGCAAGCTCGGTGTCGTCGGCATGATGAACACGCTGAAAATCGAAGGCGCTAAAAACGACATTAAAATCAATGCGGTTTGCCCAATTGCTGCGACGCGTATGACTGAAGGTCTGATGCCACAAGCGATGCTCGACAATCTCAAACCGGAATATGTCACCCCGGGGGTGATGAACCTGGTGAAAGAAGATGCACCGACTGGGATGATTCTGTCGGCGGGCGCGGGAGCCTTCTCAATGGCGCAGATTGTCGAAACCAATGGCGCGTTTGTCGGCCAAGGAGATGCGCTAACGGCGGAAGCGGTTGCCGCGAAATGGGACGAAATCACGGATACCAGCGTGCAAACACACTTCGATTCCGGCGCTGGCCATGGGCAGAACATCTTTGCGCGCCTTCAGGAAGCCGCCGAAACGGCTTAATTGAAAGGCAACTCACAATATTTCAAAACAAACCGGCGACGGCCTATAGCCTCGCCGGTTTTTCTTTTCTATGGAGAGGCGTTACTTGGGACTGACGGGGAGTACTCGATGCGCGTACTATTCTTATCAGCATGCTTTGGTTTTTTGGCGGCCTGTGGCGGCGCCGGTGGGGCTGACACCGATCCCGTCGAAACGGACGCGGTGGTTGCAGAACTCCCAGAGCCAGAAGCCCCTGCAATCGACCCAACAGGTGAGACGTGCGGCGGAATTACGGCCATTCAATGCCCGACCGCTTTCTATTGCGCCCAAGAAGTCGGCCAATGCCTCGAAATTATGGACGGTGCCGGCACGTGCCAGCCGCAACCGGAAATCTGTACGCGGGAATATATGCCAGTTTGTGGCTGTGATGGGCAAACCTATGGCAATGCCTGCGAGGCGGCCGCCGCGGGCGTCAGCATTGCGCTTGAGGGCGAGTGCGCCAGCCCCGATACGCAGTAATTAAAGCGTTTGTGATACGGTTTCAGACAGAATCGCCAAACGATTTGGCATGGTCTCGTCGATGACGTCGTGTTCTTTCGTTACCGCGCGAAGGATTTGCGGGCCTTTGCTCGGCTCAATCGGCGTTACGAGCACACCCTCTTTCGCCAATTGCTGAATGAGAACCGCCGGAATTGTTTTCACCGCGCCGGTCAGCAGGATGCGATCAAAGGGACCATGCTGAAAGAGACCCTCCAGGCCGTTGCCATGCCGGATCGAGACATTCTCGACTTTTAGAGCGTTCAAGCGCGTGCGGGACTCCTCGACCAAACGCTCATAGCGTTCGACGCCATAGACATGGCGACTGATCTGACTGAGCAAAGCGCACGTGTAACCGCTCCCGGAGCCAATCAGCAACACACGGGCTTGCTTTCCGGGTGGAATCTGCAGCGCCCGCAACAGTTTCGCCGTCACAATCGGGCGCGGAATGCTCTGTCCACACGAGATGGGAAGCGCGCAGTCTTCCGCCACCATCGCGCGCAAGTCTTCCTCAACAAACACACCGCGATCAACGGTTTCCAGCGCCGTCAGCACGCCATCATCTGTGATGCCCTGTCGGCGCAAAGAGAGCACCAAACGCGCCGCCCGCAGCGGATCTGGGATTAAGTCGGCCATGATTTGCGCATCTCAGCGAGAAATGCCTCATGCGTCAAATCTACATGCAATGGAGAAACCGAGACATAGCCATCGTAAATCGCGCGAAGGTCCGTGCCCTCGTTTGGATTGGAGAGTTTGCCGCGATAGCCAATCCAGTAATAGGCATTTCCCCGCAAGTCTTCTCGTGCTTCTGTACGAATAATTCGTTCATCCCGAAAGCCTTGTCTTGTAAAGCGTACGCCCGAAACATCATCCGGCGCGCGATCCGGAAAATTGACATTGATGATAAGATCGTCCGGCCAGCCGCGTTCAATAATTGGATGCAGCACCTTCGCGCCCCAGGCTCTGGGCGTCTCCCAAGGACATGAATGGGGGTTTTGAAAACCACGCGATTGGCTAAGAGCGATGCTCGGCACACCATGCTGCATGCCGAACAGGGCCGCGGCAACTGTCCCAGAAAATGTCGTGTCTTCAGCGATGTTTTGGCCGGCATTCACCCCCGATAAAATCAAGTCCGGTCGTTCTGGCATCAACTCATCCAGCGCCAGCAGCACGCAATCGCTCGGGGTCCCGTTCACCGCGAACCGTTGCGGCGCGAGTTCGCGCACGCGCACAAACTCGGTCAGCGAGATCGCGCGGCCTTTGCCGGACTGTTCAAGCTCTGGCGCCACCACCCATATGTTATCGCTCAGCTCTCTGGCGATATGTTCCAGCACGTCCAAACCGGGTGCATTGATACCGTCATCATTGGTGAGCAGGATTCTCATGTCGCAGTCCCTTTTTCGACTTTCTGCCCCTAAAGCAGTCCTTATCCAGAGCGACGTCGAAGGATAAGGACGCGCCGTCTCGAGATCACATCCTTCGACATCGCTCAGGATGAGTCCTTTAGCTGATCCGATCCAATCCGCCCATATAGGGCCGGATCACATCTGGAACCGTGATCGAGCCATCTTCATTCTGATAGTTCTCGAGCACCGCAACTAAGGTGCGCCCGACGGCGAGCCCAGACCCGTTCAATGTATGAACAAATTCGGGTTTCGGCTTCGGCACATCTTGGCTCGGCGCAGGTCGCCAGCGCGCATTCATGCGGCGCGCTTGAAAGTCGCCGCAATAAGAACAGGAGCTGATTTCGCGATAGGTGTTTTGGCTCGGCAGCCACACCTCGAGATCATACGTTTTGCGCGCGCCAAAGCCCATATCGCCGGTGCACAGCAGCACGCGCCGATACGGCAGGTCGAGCGCTTCGAGGATGCCTTCGGCGCATTTAGTCATCCGCTCCAGCTCAGCCAGACCCTCGTCCTCATCGCGAACGATGGAGACCATTTCAACCTTGTTGAATTGGTGCAGGCGGATCATGCCTTTTGTGTCGCGCCCTGCGCTGCCGGCTTCAGAGCGGAAACACGGGGTGTGGGCGGTGTAGCGGCGCGGCAGATAATCCTGATCGACAATATGATCCGCAACGATGTTGGTCAGCGGCACTTCAGAGGTCGGAATCGTATAATGCCCACTATCGGTTTTAAACAATTCCTCTTCGAACTTGGGCAATTGGCCCGTCCCGATCAGCGCATTCGCGCGCACCATAAACGGTGGACTACATTCCGTGTAACCGTTCTGCTCGGATTGCGTATCCAGCATATAAGTCGCTAGGGCACGCTCCAAGCGAGCGAGTTTGCCAGACAGCAGCACAAACCTCGCGCCGGACATTTTTGCCGCCGTCTCAAAATCCATCATCCCAAGAGTGACACCCAAATCAGCATGATCGAGGACATTGTTGCGCCCTGCCAGGCGCTTGTTGGGCTCGCCCCATTTGTGTTGCTCGAGATTGCCCGCTTCATCTTCACCTTCGGGCACATCCGGCATCGGGAGGTTCGGCGTGCCGTAAAGGAGCTTGTTCAGCTCGTCCCGCGCTGCGACCTCTTGCTCGCCCGCCGCTTCGATGACCTGTTTGGCTTCGGCGACCTCCGCGCGGAGTTGCTCAAACAGCGCCGCGTCGCCGCTCGCCTTGGCCTGGCCGATTTGTTTCGACTTGGCGTTGCGCGCAGCTTCCGCCTCTTGCTTATCCGAGACCGCCTGGCGGACCGCGGCGTCGTGATCCAACATGTGCGAGACGACCTCGCCGAGGCCCTTTTGCTTGCGCTCAAACGCCGCCCGGAAGGCGTCAGGATTGTCTCGGATTGCTCGGATATCGAACATGTTTTCGACCTTGTACTTCGTGCGACCCCGCTCCTAAGCGTCTGTGCCGGATTCGTCCACCGAGATGGATGCGAAATTCACCTCAAACCGCAATCCGTCTCACCCTGAGCGAAGTCGAAGGGTCCTGCGCGAAGTGGAAGGATGGCGGCTCAAGACCGTATCAAACTCGCCTCGTCGTTCGACTTCACTCAGGATGAGGTTCGTACAGCACCCGATCATCCCCGCGCAGGCGGGGATCTTGTTCGGCGAGACCACAGCATGAGGAACGAGTTCCCCGCCTGCGCGGGGATGAGCGGACACCTATCTGCGTCCCCGAACCTGCTCACTATTTCTCTTTGACCTGCGGCGCTAAGCGAATGTGAAGCTCGCGCAATTGTGCATCCGACACGGGGCTCGGGGCTTGCATCATAAGATCGCGCGCTTGTTGGTTCATCGGGAACAGCGTGACATCGCGAATATTCTCGGCATCGGCAAGCAGCATGACCATACGATCTACACCTGGAGCAATCCCGCCATGCGGGGGCGCGCCATAGCGAAACGCATTGAGCATCCCGCCAAACTCGGCCTCGACGATATTGGCACCATAGCCGGCTTTCTCAAACGCTTTAATCATGATTTCTGGGCGATGGTTTCGGATCGCGCCGGAGGACAGCTCTATCCCATTGCAAACGATATCATACTGAAAGGCTTTAATCGCCAATAAGTCTTCATCCGTCGTCGCCGCGTCTAAGACATCCAACCCGCCCTGCGGCATAGAGAACGGGTTATGACTGAAATCCACCTTCTTATTGTCTTCGTCCCATTCATACATTGGGAAATCAACGATCCAGCAAAAGCGAAAAACGCCCTGCTCGACCAGATCCAGCTCTTCACCCACTTTTAATCGGGCCGCGCCTGCGAGCTTATAAGCATCGCTCGACTTGCCAGCCGAGAAGAAAACACCGTCGCCATCGCCGAGACCGGTCGCTTCTAAAAAGGCTTTAAGGTGATCGGCCTCGAAATTCTTCAAGACGGGATCTTGGCTGGAAACAGAGCCATCGTCGCTGGCTCTTAGGCGGGCATAGCCGAGACCCGGCGCTTGCATGTCCTTTTTGGCCCACTTGTCCATATCGTCGAAGAATTTCCGGGATTGGGTCTCAGTCGCTTTCGGCGCCGGCACAGCGATCACCTTGCCGCCGCCTTTGATGATTTTGGCAAAGATTGAAAACCCAGTCTTGCTGTCATCTTCAAAGAACTCGGTGACATCGACGAGCTCAATTGGGTTGCGCAGGTCCGGTTTGTCCGAGCCATACTTCGCCATCGCTTCTGCATATGGGATCCGGGGGAACGGCCCTTCGGGCAGCGTGCGCCCCTTGCCTTTCCAGTCGGCGAATTCCTCGAACACGCCATGCATAACCGGCTCGATTGCTTGGAAGACATCTTCCTGAGTGACGAAGCTCATCTCGATATCGAGCTGATAGAACTCGCCCGGCGAACGGTCTGCACGGGCATCTTCGTCGCGGAAGCAGGCCGCAATCTGGAAATAGCGATCAAAACCAGACACCATCAGAAGCTGTTTGAACTGCTGCGGCGCTTGCGGAAGCGCATAAAACTCGCCTGGATGAAGCCGAGACGGCACCAGAAAATCGCGCGCGCCTTCAGGCGACGAGGCGGTCAGAATTGGGGTCTGGTAGTCCGTGAAGCCCTGCTCCACCATTCGACGCCGGATCGAGGCAATCACTTCCGCCCGCAGGATCATGTTCGCATGCAGTGTCTCACGACGCAGATCGAGATAGCGGTGCTTGAGGCGGATATCTTCCGGATAGTCCGGCTCGCCAAAGACTGGCAGAGGCAGTTCGGCCGCCTCGGATTGAACCGTAGCCTCTTTGACACGGATTTCGATGTCCCCAGTGGCAAGGTTTGGATTGACGAGGTCAGCCTCCCGCGCGAGCACCTCACCCTCAATTGTGATCACGCTTTCCGTGCGTAAGCGTTCGATTAAGGCGAACGCTGGAAAAGCGGGGTCGAACACACACTGCGTGAGCCCGTAATGGTCGCGCAAGTCAATAAACATAACCCCACCATGATCGCGCCGCCGATGCAGCCAGCCGGAGAGTTTGACCGTCTGCCCGACATCGGACTTTCGAAGTTCGCCGCAGGTATGGCTGCGATAGGCATGCATGATGCGCTCCGTATGGGTGGAGAAATAAAGGCGGCTTTTGGCGTCGGACCGTGACGAAAGTCAAGAGGTGCGAACTGCCAAAAAGAGACCCTCGGATATTAACGGGTTTTTCAGGGCTCTGCGGCAAGGTTTTTTTATGACTAATCTTGAACCGCCATCCGCGTCGCCACCGCCTCGTCCTGTCGAAGAACGCACGCGTCCTGACGCTGTGGTCATCGAGTGTAACGGCACCGAAGCCCGGATTTCTGCTTATGCTGGGGATGGCTCCGAAGGGAATGGGTATTGGGCTGTCGGCCAGTTGATCTCAATCCAAGTCGGCAGCAATCGCGTGGTTGGGTTGCTCTACAAGATCGAAAAAGGCGAGCTCGATGAGGAGACCATCGCGGTCCGCAAAATCATCTTACATGTCGAGCTTTCAGGCGAAGTTCGACCGGATGGGCAACGCGGGTTCGTGTTTTCCGGCGGTATTTCGACCTACCCGCATATTGGTGCGGTCGCGCACCGGATCCGAAAAGATGATTTGGTCACCATTTATCGCGCCAGCGATGCCTCAGCAGTCACCATAGGGTCGCTCAGCCAGGCGCCCGATATTCCGGCTGTGATTTCAGTCGATGCGCTGCTATCGCGACACTTTTCAGTCGTCGGAACGACCGGTACCGGTAAGTCAACGGCAGTGACGCTGATTTTGCATCTGATTGCAAAGCATAAACTCAACCAGCGCGTTCTGATCCTCGACCCGCACAATGAATATACCAGCGCATTCGGCGCAAAGGCCAATACCATCACCGCTGAATCCCTCGATCTGCCATTCTGGCTGCTTAACCTTGAAGAATTTCAGCAGGTCGTGTTCCGAGGGCGCGAAGGCTCCGACGAAGAAGTTGACGCCCTGCGTGAGTTTATCCCCAAAGCCAAAACGATCTATAAGTATGGTAAGGGGAGCCCCGTGCGTCGCAAGGCCGGTGCTGGCACCTCCTTCACCGCTGATACGCCCGTCCCCTATCGAATCGCTGACTTGCTGAAACTGATCGAAGAGGAAATCGGATCGCTCGATGGCGCTTTGCGACGCCTCACGCTGCGGCACCTGAAAGCGCGGCTTGAAGCTGTGATCAGCGATCCAAGGTTTGCCTTCCTGTTTGGGTCTCACGACGCCACAGACCGGATCGAAGATGTGCTTGGGAACATTTATCGCGTACCGATCGAGGGCAAGCCGATTACCGTCTTCCAAATGTCCGGCATCCCCTCAGAAGTCGTGAACTCTGTCGCGTCCGTTTTGTGCCGGATGGCATTCGACATTGCCATCGCGAGTAACTCGCGCGTTAAAACCCTGGTGGTTTGCGAGGAAGCGCACCGCTACATTCCGGCTGATATTACAAGCGCCTTTGCACCGACCCGCGCCGCGATTGCACGGATCGCCAAAGAGGGCCGGAAATATGGGGTCTCGCTGGCGATTATTACCCAGCGTCCGAATGAGCTTGATCCAACGATTTTGTCTCAGTGCAACACGATTTTCTCGCTGCGGCTTGGTAATGATGCCGACCAAGATGTGATGCGGAAAGCGATCTCGAGTGGATCTCGATCAACCCTCGCCTTCTTATCGTCCCTCGCGGATCGGGAGTGTATCGCCTTCGGGAGCGCAGTATCGACCCCGATGCGGATGCGGTTTCGCAATCTGGCGGCCAGCGCACGTCCCTCCAGCCAAAATGTCTCCGATGGCAGCGCCGTCAATGCAGCCGCCGACTCGAATCTTACTGAAATCGTCTGCTCTTTGCGCGGCACGAAACCCGGCGAAGAGTACGCACAAGAGGGCGAAGAGTGGATCGTACAGGAAGATGCCGTTGCTTTGGGAGCGCTGGAAGGCGGAGAAGAGGCACAAGATGATCTTGGTCTTAAACGGCGGTCCCTACTGCGGCGGAAGTCGGCATAAGCGGTCCTGATCTGCAGAATATTCCTCGCTTTTCAAAGCGGCTTGTCTTAGGGGCGGAGCCATGACTCGCGTCGCACTGACTCCCATCCGAGATCAATCTGAGCTAAACGCCGCCTGCCAAAGGCTCGCGGGCGGCACGTTTTTGTGCGTCGACACAGAGTTCCACCGCGAAACCACCTATTGGCCTGAACTCTGCCTGATCCAAGCCTCTTGCGAGGGGTTTGAAGTGATCATTGATCCACTGGTCGATGATTTGGATATTCGCCCCTTTCTCGAGCTGCTTGATGATCCATCTCGGCCAAAAGTGTTTCATGCCGCACGTCAGGATCTTGAAATCTTCAATCGCCTTCTAGGCCATCCCCCTGCTCCGGTGTTTGATACCCAAATCGCCGCGATGGCACTCGGGATCGGCGACTCGATCTCTTATGACAATCTCATCCAGCGCGTGCTCAAACGTCGGATTGATAAGTCGAGTCAGTTTACCGACTGGAAGCGGCGTCCGCTAACCGAAAAGCAATTGGTTTATGCGCTTGGCGATGTCACGCATCTGCGCGACGCGTACGTGAAAATGCTGGCCCGCCTGACCGAGCTTGATCGGCTCGATTGGGTGAAGGCTGAGATGGCGGATCTGGTCGATCCCACCCTCTATGACACATCGCCCGAGAATGCCTGGCGCCGGCTCAAAATGCGCAAGCCACAGCGTGAGTATGCCGCCGTATTTGCCAGCGTGGCGGCCTGGCGCGAAGCGAAAGCGCAAACCATCAACAAACCGCGTCGACGGATCTTGAAAGACGAAGCGATCCAGGAAATCGCGGATCAAAAGCCACAGTCTGAAAAAGCGTTCGATCGGCTGCGCGCGGTGCCTAAGGGCTTTATTCGATCCAAATATGCTGATGGGCTCATGGACGCGGTTGATCGCGCGCTCGCCGATCCAGACACGCACGCGCCGAAACTGCCCAAACGCCAGCACAATCCGGAAATGCCCGCAGGCGCGCCGGAAATGCTCAAAGTGCTCCTCAAAGCGGTGAGTGACGAGGCCAATGTTGTTCCACGCCTCATCGCTAATGCCGCCGATATTGAGCGATTGGCGCGCGGAGAAACATCAGACGAAATCGCAGCATTAAAAGGTTGGCGGTTCGAATTGTTTGGCCGCAAAGCTCTGGCCCTGCTTTCTGGAAAGCTCGCTTTGTCGTTCGAAAACGGACAGGTACGGCTTTTCGAGCTTTAACTCAGTCCACTGTCAGTTGTGGGTGCAACCGCATCAAACCAGCCAATTGACTGAGCCGTCTTTCGACCGTTTCGGACACTAAATCCGAATATTGGCGTTGCACGCGTAGACACAGGGTCGTTCCTTCTACGGCCATGCGCGCGGTGGCCAAAATGGGTCCCGATCGCCCAGAATAAACGGCGCCGAGGCGCATCGCTGTCCCAAGGATCTTTGCCCGGCGCTTGCGGCGCATACCAATCAATTTGGCATATTGCGCGTCTTCTATGAATTTGAACGTGTAACGCGATGCGGTCGCGAGCGCCGCGAACGAGCGTTCTTCATGGCTCAGATTCGGCAAAGGCGCGCGCAAAATGTTTTCATAGACCAATTCTGGGCGATGATCGGGATGCATCCACGCCCCCGAATCTGCCATCAGGCAAATGGCGCGGAGCAGCGTCTCTGTTTCGCGGAATTGATCGGCAATCGGATGAATAAAACGATAGAGCTCCTTGCCAAAGGCGAGCCCTTGCGAGGATGAGCGCAGGAACAGAGGGACCGCCTGCAACAGCGCTTCTTTGCGCGAGACGTTGAGGCCATCCATGGCGACGCCATCCCGCAAACCGAAGGACGAAAACGTAACGCGCTTCATCTCTGCGGTCTCCATTAGCGCGCTTAATAGGAGCGCCGCATGCAGGAGCGTGTCGAAACGGCGCTTTGACACGCTCGAGACTTGCTCTCGGGTCAGTTTGTCAGATTTTGCAAGTTCCGCCGCTTCAATGACGTCTTCCACGTCACGCCGCGACATACGATAGGCATGCGCAACGCGAAGCGGATAATTGATCAAAGTCATGTGAACAGCTGCCACGTTTCGCCAGGCACCCCCTACGGCGTAGAGTTGGTGATCTGCATCGGTCGGCAATAGTTCGCTTTGAGTGAGGAGTTTGCGGATGATCTTCTTGCGCTTGTCCAGCGGCAGTTCTTGATCAGACGCACGTGCCAATGGCCCCAATAAATACGATTCACCCCGCTGAGCCCCATCAATCGAGCGCAATTCCATGCTGGTTCCGCCGAGATCCGCCATCAAACCTCTGGGCGCGTCGAACCCTAGACTGACACCCAATGCGGATAATCGTCCTTCATCCGACCCGGTTAGCACCGTAATCGGCACCCCGAGAATGGACTCCGCTTGGGTTTTAAATTCGGCGCCATCCGAGGCTTCACGCACGGCTGCCGTGGCCGCCGCACGAAGTTTCTTAATGCCGAGGCTGGCTGTAATCGCCCGAAATCGATGAAACGTCTTCAAGGCGAGCGCTTTGCCGGACGGCGAAAGACGACCTGTTTCAGACAGCTCCCGGCCGAGACCCGCCATGGTTTTCTCATTGAAGTACGGGATCAAAGCGGCGCCGGAACGCTCGTAAATCACCATTCGGCAAGAATTAGATCCAATATCAATAACGGCGATTTTTTCCGCCGCACTCATTTGGTTTTGCGCTCGCGTTTTCGCGGCGCGAGGCGCGGCGGTTCGCTCACCACCAAAGCGCTGCCGCGACCAGATAGGGACGGATTGTCCATAAAGTAACTATGGGCGCAAAATCCGGTCTCGATGTCCTGATCGCTGATCCGCCTATAGTTTCCCGCTGCGTCCATTTCCCAGCTTTGTTCATCATCATTCAGATTGGCGACCATGATCTGATACAAAACTTGTCGGTGCACGGTCGGCACTTCAATCGGAACCAGTGCCTCGACGCGGCGCTTCAAATTGCGATCCATCCAATCGGCTGAGGACATATAGACCTTCGCCTTCTCCGATGGCAGCGTTTCGCCATTAGCAAAGCAGACAATCCGCGAATGCTCCAAAAAGCGACCGACCATGCTCTTAATCTGGATTGTCTCGGACAGACCCGGGACGCCGGGGCGCAGGCAACAAATGCCGCGCACAATCATTCGGATTGGAACGCCGGCTTGGCTGGCGCGATACAGGGCATCGATCACATCCTGATCGACGAGTGAGTTCATTTTCGCCCAAATGCCGGACGGCTTACCAGCTTTTGCAGCTTTTTCTTCATTGCGAATTTGCGAGATCAGAAAGCTCTCCATCGCAAACGGCGACATGACGATTTTCTCAAGTTGCGGGCCGTGCGCCGGCGGGTCTCTGTAAGCGGTGATATAGTTAAACAAGCGGCCAGCATCGCGGCCCATCACAGGATCGGCTGTGAACAAGGCTAAGTCGGTATAGATCTTCGCCGTTACTGGGTGATAATTGCCGGTGCCGAAATGCGTATAGGTTTGCAGTCCCTCGCCTTCCCGCCGGATGATCAGAGACACTTTGGCATGCGTTTTATAGTCAATGAACCCATAAACCACCTGAACACCTGCCCGCTCCAAATCGCGCGCCAAGCGCAGATTGGTCTCCTCATCGAACCGCGCTTTGATCTCGACCAATGCGGTGACGTTTTTACCCTCTTCCGCCGCCTCAATGAGCGCCGCTACAATTGGTGAGTTTAAGGTCGTGCGATAGAGCGTTTGTTTGATGGCAACAACATCAGGGTCGCGTGCCGCTTGGCGGATGAATTGCACCACGACATCGAACGACTCATAAGGATGGTGCACCAGGATGTCCTTGGCGCGGATGGCCTCAAAATAATCGCCGCCCATTTCCCGGATGCGTTCTGGAAAACGCGCCTCGTAAGGCTTGAACAAGAGTTCTGGCTTGTCGTTGACGATGAGGCCCGAAAGATCCTTCATTCCGAGCAAACCATCGAGCAGCGTGACATCTCGGTCTTCAGCGCCGATCTCGCGGGCCACGAAATCGCGCAATGGTTTTGGGGCATCGGAATCGATATGGATCCTTACGATCCGCCCACGCCGACGTTGTTTGAGCAGGATCTCAAACTCCGCGATGAGGTCTTCGGCTTCCTCTTCAATTTCAATATCGCT